>JAFOWI010000073.1 GCA_017425985.1 Bacteroidaceae bacterium
ACCATCATGGAACATTCCATGAACGACTCAAAGCTACACACCGGTATGGCACTCAACATCGATGCATTGCGCGACGAACGCTCCCGAATGGTAAACATTCTTAGGAACCAGGGATTCTACAACATCAATAAGGACTTCATCAGTTTCATCGTAGATACTTGCGAAGAAGACTTGGCTGTAGATGTAACCATGCTATTAGCCCGTCCCCTTGGCACCGATTCCGCATTGGCCTACAAGCGCTACACCATTGGTAAAGTTGAAGTACTCGAAAATCTTCAAGGCGAACACAAGCCCGACATGACAACTCACGAAGGCATCGACTTCTATTTCGACGAAAGCTATCTGAAGATGAAGCCCAGCGTTTACAGCAGTCTCATCAGCCTGCGTCCCGACAGCATCTTTGCCGAACGCAACGTAACGACAACACATAGTTCCCTCAATTCGCTCCCTGCCATCAGCCACTGCTTTATCAACCCTAAAGTTAACAACGAGCGCAGCAGCATTGACTACGAAATACTCACACACCCGGCAAAGCGTCATGGACTTTCAATCGAAATTGAAGGCACCAACACCGCCGGCGACCTTGGAGCAGCCACACTCATCACCTATACCAACCGCAACCTTTTCCGCGGAGCTGAACAATTAGAAATTAAAATGCGTGGTGCTTACGAAGCCATTTCAGGACTTGAAGGCTACACCAACGAAAACTATTGGGAATACAGCATCGAAAGCAAACTCACGATGCCCACACTCACAATCCCAGGATTCGAAAGCATGCGCCATTCGCACAAGGCAACTTCCGAATTAAACCTGCTTTACAATGCTCAGGAACGTCCGGAGTTTCACCGCAAATTGCTCTCAACGGGATTCTCATACAATTGGAAACGTTTAGGACAGGAAAAATGGCAACATCGTTGGGACGTGCTCAGCCTGAACTACATGTTTATGCCATGGATTTCCAGCACATTCCGCAACAATTATCTCGAAGGCGACGACCCTCGCTACGGCGTGTTGCGCTATAGCTACGAAAATCTGTTCATCATGAAGATGGGCTACAGCTTCATCTACAACTCTCATCGTATTGGTAACAACTCCACCTATCAAACCAATGCCTGGCAAGTAAAAGGCAACATAGAAACTGCGGGCAACATGCTTCATCTCCTGAAAACTCCCTTAGGAGCCGAACGCGAACCCGACGGGACCTACAAAGTTTTCAACATCGCTTACTCACAGTATGCAAAAGTTGACTTTGATTTTGTAAAGAGTTTCCTGCTGACAGATAATAGCAGCATCGCCTTTCATGCAGCCCTTGGTTTAGCTATCCCCTACGGCAACTCATCAATCCTTCCTTACGAAAAACGATATTTTGCCGGCGGAGCCAATAGTGTCAGAGGTTGGAGTGTCCGAGGTCTTGGCCCCGGCACCTTCAAGGGTAAAGACGGAAAAATCGACTTTATCAATCAAACCGGTAATTTAAAACTCGACCTCAGTTTAGAATATCGCACCTACTTATTCTGGAAATTCTACGGCGCAGCATTCGTTGATGCCGGCAACATCTGGAACACACGCAACTATACAGACCAACCGGGTGGCACCTTTGATATCAAAAAATTCCACCGTCAAATAGCCGTAGCTTACGGTTTGGGCCTACGCATCAATTTGGGATATTTCATTCTTCGACTGGATGGCGGTATGAAAGCCATTGACCCAACCATCGCAAACGGTAAAGGCCACTACCCCATTCTGTCGCCTAAATTCACCCGCGACTTCACCTTTCACTTTGCTGTAGGTCTGCCATTCTAAACCACATTCAAGATGCGCCAACCTCAAGACGTTGGACATCCTACGCAAATTTAAAAAAACAATAAAGGCTCCATTAAGGAGCGTTCTATAAATCCCTACAGATTATTAACTACAGAGAGTATATTAATCTTTATGCAACTCAATCGGTTTTATCCCCAACTCACATTAGTCGCATAGCTCGCTATACATCCTCTGATAAGTGACACAAAATACTTGGCTAAATACTGATTGCTTGGCAAGACTAATTTATAGAACCCACCTTTAAATATCACAATCTACTCCTCTTTCTATGAAATTCATATCTCTTGGTAGCGGCAGCAGTGGAAACTGTTATTACATCAACACAGCAAACACCGGAATCATCATCGATTTGGGGCTGGGCATACGCACCTTTAAAAAATTATACAAGGACTACGGACTCTCATTAGCAGAAATCCAAGGAATACTCGTGACCCACAACCACACAGACCACACCAAAGCAATCGGACCACTTTCCAATGAGTTCCACATTCCGGTATATACCACAGAAGCTGTACACGAAGGAATGATGAAAAACATCTATTTGTCCAAAAAAGTACATCCTTCTGAAAAAAGAATCATCTGCCACTACGAAACGTTTGAAATAGGAGCTTTCAGAATCACCGCATTCCCCGTACCCCACGACAGTCATGGCAACAATGGATACATCATCGAAGCTGAGGGCAAAACATTAGTACTCATCACCGACATAGGCCATGTTACGGAAGAAATAAAACAAGCAATCAGCAAAGCCGAACACCTCATCGTCGAATCAAACTACGACTTGGCAATGCTTGAGTCAGGGAAATACCCCAACCACCTCAAACGAAGAATCAAAGGTCCCTACGGCCACATATCAAACACCGAAACAGCCGAACTGCTTGCAGAAAATCTTAACAAAGAGCGTATCAAAAACATTTGGCTTTGCCACTTGTCGGAAGAAAACAACACCCCCGAATTAGCACGCTCAACCACTAAAGCAGCACTAACAGAGAAAGGCTTTAATCTCAACACGCAGCTTTCTCTCATTTCGCTACCACGCCGCACACCTTATGGAATCATAGAGGTTTAAATATAGCGAATAACCTCAGCAAATGTTTCACACATATTCAGAATGAGCAATAAAAAGCCTCCGACGTCCTGGGCGTCGGAGGCTTTAACGTAGTTTATACAAATGCTTGCGCATTTGGGAGCTGTTCAAAGTGGGTCAACCGTGGAAGACGATGATTATGCTGCCGATTCTGACTCAACTTCGGGAGTTGTTGTATCAACATTACCTTCTGCCTCATCCTTCGACTTGTTGTTTTCCGAACGCGTAGAACGTGCTTTCAACGTCGTTTTAAGAACGGAAATCATTGCATTCAGATTGTCAATCAGATTGTCATAACATTCATCCCCCTTCAGGATAGCACAAGCATTCACACTGTTTGTAAAGACAGCATAAGCCTCCTCAGCCTTCAAACGGGTTTCTTTTACTAAACCCTTTTGATAACGCGCACGTTCAATATTCTGAACATCAAGAGCAAGCCTGAATTCCTCAGTAGCCAGCGTCAGCCCTTCTATCCATTCTGACAAATACAATGAAGCTTGGTCATCGGAAGAGAGTTCATTCACATCCTGCAACACACTATAGAGAATAGCATAGCGATTGTTGACAGATAAATGATTCAGACCACCATACTTATCGATGATATCCTTCACCTTTACTGCCACCTTAGCTTTCTCAGCACGTGGATGGTGCAACATACTTTCGGTGTAGTTTACAAAACCGCGATATATCTGTTGTGCGCGATTACCGGCATCAACAACTGCCTGCGTTTCGTGTTTGAACAATCTTTGCTTAATTGCTGCGTCATACGCAAGCACTGCATTGCGAAATGCGTCAACCATTGGTTTGTCGTCCTCGCTTTTGATTAATGCTTCAGTACAACTAAGCGCACGCAAAAGATAACCAAGAAGTTCATTGTTGTAGAGTCCTTTGACTCTAAGATTTGAAATAGTTCTCATGGTAGAAAAAAATATAAATTATTTATTAAATTGGTTGCGGAAGATTGATGACAACAAATTACAGAAAGTAAGACGATGCGTACCTTTGATACATACAACTGAAATGCCTGGCAATTTCAGAATGAAGACGTTTACCGAAGTACCATCTTATCATCCATCATTGCGGCACAACAAAAGTTTGTACTTTCGTACCCAATCCTTTTGAAAGTAATTCACCGTGTAGCACGATATTCCCCTTTGGGTCCTTGCTTGAGTTCAGCACT
>JAFOWI010000074.1 GCA_017425985.1 Bacteroidaceae bacterium
GTTAGAAAAACATTTTTTGTGACTGTCGTACGGCTCCGACAGTTAGAAAAATATTTTTTGCGACTGTCGTACGGCTCCGACGGTTAGAAAAACATTTTTTGCGACTGTGGTACGGCTCCGACGGTTAGAAAAACATTTTTTGCGACTGTCGTACAGCTCCGTCAGTTAGAAAAACATTTTTTGTGACTGTCGTACGGCTCCGATGGTTAGTCTATCATTTTTTGCAGCTGTCGTACGGCTCCGACAAGTTCGGGTATAAAAAAAGTGACTGCAGCATGATGAGTGCAGTCACAATGAAGGGGGATGTATGTGTCGGACGGAACGAGGGGCAGTGCGGGCGCGTAGAGGAACGCGTTTAGGGCTTTTTGCCTTGCGCTCTGCCGAGTTGCCACGAATTGTAGAGATTGTGCCAAATGCTGTAGAATCCGCCGGCTGTTGCAACTTCGGGACTGAAGAACGTGCAGCTCAGCCAAATGAGCAACACCGTATTCTTCTGCCCAAGCGCCTGGCTTGCGCAGATGGGCTGTTGGCTGGGGAGTCCGATGTTTCGACCAACCCGAAATTGGATGATGCACATCGACAGTGTGGCAAAAGCTATGAGGATTTGCAGCGATAGGGGAGTTGTGCTGTGGTAGAGGCTGCGCGCGGTGGTTGCGATGGCCAATGTGAGCGCCACTATCCAGAGTTGGAATGCGATGTGCTGTCGGTGGGCAACATATTCCACTGCTCGCGGGCAGACAATGCGCAGAGCCTGACTGAGCAGCAGCGGAATCAGGAGCAGGGGATACACTTTGAGCGACACGCTGAAAAAGGTGGTTGCGAAACTCTGAGCCGCGTCGGCATCCAGCATGCTCGATAGGAGGGGCACTGAGGCAGCGGAGAGGAGTGTGGAATACACCGTGTAGGCAGCCAGGCTCTCTGTGCGTGCGCCCAATTTGCCTGCAACGACCACGGCTGCCGTAGCTGTGGGGCAGAGGAAAGTGAGCATCACTGATTCGAGCACAAGGGCCGTCGTAGAGCCGGGAGCAAAGCATCTGATGGCAGAGCATGCAGCGAAGGCAATCGACAGTTGGAAAATCAGCCCCCATGCGTGCCACCGCCTGGGGCGCAATGCGCTCAGACGGAGCTTGCTGAATGCCACGAAGAGCATTGCGCCGATGAGCATGGGCTGGATGAGTTGCACGGCATCAATCACTTCCTGCCTGAAGCTGGCAGGCGTAGCTGCGCGCACAATGAAATAGGAAAGCACCCCCATGAGCATGGCCATGGGAAGTGCTACGGTGGATTTTTTCACGATGAATGTGGTGATGATGGTTACTTATTCGGCTTCGAGCCTGAGCAATTCGTCGCGCAGGGCTGCTGCAGTGATAAAGTCGAAACTTGCAGCGGCTTTCTTCATCGCTATGCGCAGGGCATCGATGCGTTCCTCTTTGGTTTGTGGTTTCGCAGCCGTTTTGTAGGTAGCTGTCTTTTCTGCAGCATGGCTATTGGTGTTTGCAGCCGCCGAATGGTATTGTCGGGTGCTCTCTTCGTGCTTGGTGTTGAGGCTTGAGAGTGCCGTAGTGTTGAAGTCTTTGACGATGGGCTTGGGCGTTATGCCGTGGGCTTCGTTGTAGGCAAGCTGCTTGATGCGGCGTCGTTCGGTTTCTTCGAGTGTCTGTCGCATGGCACCGGTGATTTTGTCGGCATACATAATGACGCGACCGTTCACATTTCGCGCAGCTCTGCCCGCTGTTTGCGTCAGGCTTCGGCCATCGCGCAGAAAGCCTTCGATGTCGGCATCCATGATGGCAACCAACGCCACTTCGGGCAGGTCGAGGCCTTCGCGCAGGAGGTTCACACCGACGAGCACGTCGTACGTGCCACGACGGAGGTCCTCCATAATCTGCACACGTTCGAGCGTATCTACATCGCTGTGGATGTAGGCGGTGCTAACTCCGCAGGATAGCAGGTGCTCCGTAAGGTCTTCGGCATTGCGCTTGGTGAGCGTGGTGACCAAAACGCGCTCGCCTGCTTCGATACACTTTTGGACTTCCTCCATGAGGTCATCGACGGGTTGGTCCTTCGGTCGGATTTCTATCGGAGGGTCGAGCAGGCCTGTGGGGCGGATTACCTGATCGACAACCACGCCGCCGCATTGCTCCAACTCGTATTTTGCCGGCGTGGCGCTGATGTAAATCACTTGGTGGGTCATTTGCTCGAACTCTTCGAATTTGAGCGGACGATTATCCAATGCAGCAGGCAGTCGGAAGCCATATTCGACCAACGCCGTCTTTCGCGAACGGTCGCCGCCATACATGGCAGAGATTTGGGGCACGCTGACGTGGCTTTCGTCGATGACAATCAAAAAGTCGTCGGGGAAGAAGTCGAGTAGGCAGTAGGGGCGAGTTCCGGGTGCTCGACCGTCGAAATAACGCGAATAGTTCTCAATCCCGCGGCAATGGCCCAGTTCGCGAATCATTTCGATGTCGTAGCTCACGCGTTCTTCAAGGCGTTTGGCTTCGAACTCTTTGCCCTCGTCGCGGAGTTCTGCTGCTCGAATCACGAGGTCGTCCTGAATGGCACGGATGGCCATTTCCTGCGTTTCCTTAGAGGTAAGGAAAAGGTTGGCAGGATAGACCTTGTAGGACGTAAACAGAGCCAATCGCTGACCCGTCGTAGCGCAGATTTCCTCGATGCTGTCGATTTCGTTGTCCCAAAAGCTGACGCGTATGAGCTCGTCGGCATAGGCAAGGAAGATGTCAACGGTGTCGCCCTTGACTCTGAAATTTCCTGCCGCCGGATTGATATCGTTGCGTGTGTAGAGCGCATCGATGAGCTTGCGGAGCAACACCTCTTGCGCGAGCACTTTGCCTACTTCCAATTCAATGACGTTTTCATAAAACGCAGCCGGATTGCCCATACCATAGATACACGACACGGAGGAAATCACGACAACGTCGCGCCTACCCGAAAGCAGGGAGGACGTAGCCGCCAGGCGCAGCTTGTCGATGTCTTCGTTGATGGCTAAGTCTTTTTCGATGTACGTATCGGTTGCGGCAATATAAGCTTCGGGTTGATAGTAGTCGTAGTAGCTTACGTAGTATTCCACCGCATTTTGAGGAAAGAAACTTTTGAATTCCGAATAAAGCTGGGCAGCAAGCGTCTTGTTGTGGCTCAACACCAGTACGGGCTTGTTGACGTTCGCTATAACATTGGCAATCGTAAACGTCTTACCCGAGCCTGTGACGCCTAATAGCGTTTGGGCTTTTTGTCCCGCCAAAACGCCTTCTGTAAGTTGGCGGATGGCTTCGGGCTGGTCGCCTGTGGGCGCGTATTGTGAGTGGAGCTTGAAGTTTTGCATCATAATGTGTGCGGAAGATGAATTTTTTTATTACCCGGAGTAGGTGAGGGGGTGTTGCATTGCTTTTCCGGCAACGAGCGCCTACTATAATAATAGACGAGCGGATGGTTGCTCACCTTTTCCACTCGCCTATTTTGCAGATTGATTATTCCTGGAATCGTTTAGCGGCACGTATCAAGTGGCGCAACATAGAGGTGATTTCCTGAAGTTCCTGAAGCGTATTCAGATACAACAAGGCAATCTTGATGTTGGCATCTTCGTGCTGAATATGGTTTTGCAGCTTATGGCGTACGGTTGAAATCTGAGCCTTAAGCGCATTGCCGTCAACAACAATTTCGTCGAATCGTGTGAAGTCGCCCGACACAATCATTCCCTGCACCTGGCGGATGTAGTTGAGCACATCCTGAGCGAGCGGACGGAGTTCTTCAGCATATTGCTCGGGCATCGGATTGAAGTTGTTGTCAACGTGCTCAATGATGAGTTCGAGCATTCGCTTCAGGCCGTAGAGCATTTGTGAGATGTTGTTGCAACCCAGGTGGAACCATGTATTCTTTTCAACCGCCATGAGCGGGTCGATTTTGCGCATGCCGAGTATTTCCTTGCGGCGATAGCGCTTCCAGAGTGAGCGCGTTTCTTCTAATTGATGTTGTGCTTCGCGCAAACGTTTGATGTCGTCCTTCACAAGGCCGTCCACAATGAGGGGAATCATGTTGTGGGCAGTTGTGAGGATTTCGTTTTGCGTGTTCGTCACGTGTTGGCGTAAGAGCGTCCAACTCTGTGCCTTGTCGGTGCAGCGTACGAGTTGGCGGAACAGTGTATCAACATTTTCGGATTCCTGTTGCTTCTGCTTGAACTTACGGTTGTTGTTAATCAACACGAATGCTATGACGCCTACAATGCAAATCATAGCGATGAAACCACCGAAGTAGTTGATGCTCGCAATCGTCATGCTCATCAAGAAGGCTGCGCCTGCTGTGATAAACCAACCGCCGACAACGGTGATGACTCCCGTGATGCGGTAAACGGCTGTTTCGCGTCCCCAAGCACGGTCAGCAAGGCTCGAACCCATAGCCACCATGAAGGCTACGTAAGTCGTAGAGAGGGGAAGTTGTAACGACGTACCAACAACAATGAGCAAGCCTGCCAATACCAGGTTGACACTCGCACGGACAAGGTCGAAAGCCATGCCTTCTTCCAAAATGGCTTCTTCGGTGTTGAATCGGCTGTTAATCCAGTTGGTGGTTTTCTTGGGTACGTAGGAACTTACGAACGATGTGGCAGTGAGCACGCCGCGCACCGTTTTGCGTGCCAATTTTGAACTTGAAAATATTTCTTCGCCATCGTCCTGACGACTGAGGTTGTTTGTGTTTTCAATCACCTTGCGTGCCTTCTTTGAGGTCATAACAGCAATCGTCATGATGATGCCCGCACCAATCAGGAACCAGGGCTTGGCATTTACGAAGAAGGGTTGTGTGGAAGGAACTGCTAATGTGTCCATCGCATATGTTGACGCGTCGGGACAACCACTGTCGAACCAAACCAATACAGACTCAAGACCAGCCAAAGGTACACCGATGAAGTTTACAAGGTCGTTGCCGGCAAATGCCATTGCCAAAGCAAATGTACCGAAGAGCACAATGAGTTTGAAGATGTTTACCTTCAGAAGATGCAGAATTTCAACCAGGATGGTGAACACAACGAAACAGGTGAGGAGAATGTAGAGTTTGTGTTCGTCCATGTAAGCCGGTGTCCATTCGGGATTGATGGAAATCAAAAGTTTTGAATTTTTCAAACCGCTTACCAACAGGAAGTAGAAGATAGACGTAATGCTCAATCCGCCAAAGACTGCGATGCCATACTTTAGCTTCTTCTCGTAATTAAACGTGAAGACAACGCGGGAAATCCACATTACGATTAAACCGAATACAAAAGCAATGGCAACGCTGAGGAAGATACTGATGATAACGGTTAGGGCTTTGTCCGTATTGATAAGGTCGCCGTATGCCGCACCTTCGCCTATGATTTTCGTAAGCGCCAATGCTGTTGTCGCACCGAATAAACCAAATACCATTGAAACCGTAGTTGACGTTGGTAGGCCTAATGTATTGAAAATATCCATCAGGATAACGTCTGTAGCTGATACAGCTAAGAATATGCACATCACCTCATTAAGGTAGTAGTGCTGTGGCTGCATAATGCCGTGGCGCGCAATGTCCATCATGCCGCTGGAGGTGGTTGCCCCAACAAAGATACCAACGGCCGCAACTATGATGGCAGTTTTGAACTTTGCCACTTTTGCTCCTACCGCCGGACTCATAAAGTTTACGGCATCGTTGGCAACACCTATCGACAAGTCGAATGTTGCCAATGTAAACAGGAACACTAAGATTCCAATGTAGAAAAATAATTCCATATAAATTAATTTTAGTTATAGATTCTAATGTTGAATATCTATGGAAACTATGTTTGTTTTGTATTCGAGCATTAATAATCGGACAAGTGGAAATTATTAAGTGATTCCTATTACGGTCATTTTATCCTCTTTTCAAAACGTACTCGCAA
>JAFOWI010000075.1 GCA_017425985.1 Bacteroidaceae bacterium
ATGGTATTGGCCGGTGCCGACCGTACAGCCGCCCACAACATCAAGCTCGACTATCTGCAGGTAACCACCGGAAAGGGTGTGAAGAGTGTGGCCAGTGTGGGCCTGCTCATCGCGAACGGCAAGGATGCCGACGATGATGACGCAAAAAACAAGCAGTAACCGTGTCGGACAAACAAAACTTTTGGGAACATCTTGATGAATTGCGCTCAAGCATCATCAAGATGTTGATAGCCGTGGTGGGAGCAACCATCGCGGCTTTTTGCTTTAAGGCAGAACTGTTCGATGTGCTGTTGGCGCCTTGCAACAGCGATTTTGTCACCTATCGCCTGCTGGAAAACATTGCGCAAAGCGTCACTTCGGGCACAACATCCCCCTTAGCGCCCATCGAGGTGCAGCTCATCAACACCGGACTTGCCCACCAGTTTATGCTCCACATCAAGGCGGCATTTTCAATCGGACTACTGGCAGCGTCGCCCTACATCGTCTATTTGCTGTTCCACTTCGTAGCGCCGGCGCTCTATGCTCGTGAGCGTAAGTACGCCGTGCGCCTCGTAATCAGCGGATACGCAATGTTCGTTGCAGGGCTGTTGCTTGCTTACTATCTGATATTCCCACTTACGTTTCGCTTTCTTGGCGCTTACCAGGTGAGTGCGATGGTGGCAAACACCGTGACGCTCGCCTCCTATCTCGAAACACTCCTGATGTTGAGCCTCACGATGGGCATCGTCTTTGAAATTCCCGTTCTGTGTCGCATACTCGGCAGCATGGGGCTTATCAGTGCGCAGATGATGAACCGCTATCGCCGCCACGTCATCGTAGTTCTGCTCATCATCGCCGCCATCATCACTCCCACCGCCGACGCATTTACCCTCCTTCTCGTAGCCCTCCCCATGTGGCTCCTCTACGAACTCAGCATCGTTGTTGTCCGCAGTGGCAAAAAATAAGTAGAAGTTGTACCCACAGGCATTATTATATAGGTGCATAAAATTAAAAACAGGTAAAACTTAATTATAGATTATAAAAATTACTTAAATTTGCAGAGTCTTGCTTTATAATATACAATTATTTTTAAGCATAGACTTTACATATAGAAAAGCGTATCTTATGCTTTGGTTCTGATGTCTTGAAATCGTAGGAAAATTTCAAACAAAGTAATATCAAGAACATTGCAACAGATGACGCTCTATGGAATGTGTTTTTCCAACTCACTCGTTTGCCTATTGGCTTACGAGAGTTGTTGGTTTATACATATTCGCGTGGAGTTTCATTGTTGCTCGTCTTCGATATTACGGGCACTTTCCTACGAGCCCCAAGACGTGAAGCGAGCACTGATGGCTTCACGCTTTTTTGTGTGTAAAATTTTCTATTAATAATTTAATTCCTTATGTGAGGCCCTAAGGAAAATGGTAAACAAATGAAAAATAGTATTTTAAATTTTGCTGCATCACTTGTGATTGCTGCATTTTGTTTCATTAGTTGTGACAAGTCTTCTAATCAAGAAAACACGTTTAAGTATCTTGCTGTTCAAATCGACGAAGGGGACAATTGGAGCATCGTGGATGAAGATGGTAATATTGTAGTTGATAGAGAATATTCTTCTGACTATAAAATAAGCCCCATATCAAATGACGGAACTTATTGGGTTTATTCGGATTCAGAAAAACGATACCAACTCTTTAGCATTGATTCTCCTAAGCATCCAATTATTAATACTGAATATGAACAAGCCCTGCGTTTCGTAAACAATAAAGCCTTCGTCTGTGATGGAAATAATCCAATACAAATTATAAATGAAAAAGGTGAAATTATAAAAACTCTGCCTAAAGATATATGTGAGGTTTCACTTCCTGCTAAACTTGTTTCACAACATAAAAGGTTTCTTTACAAAAATAATAAAGGATTATATGGTTATTTAGATAAAGAAGGGAATATAATAATTCCAGCAAAATACCAAAACGCAAAACATTTTTCAGATGATTTAGCTCTTGTTAAACGAGAAATTAATTCTTCTCAGTGGGACGTTATCGACCAATTTGGCGAAGTTGTTTATGGTAGAATAGATGAAAATAAATATGACCTTGACTATGACTATTCGTTTAGTAATGGAATGATTGCTGCCACTGAAGTAAACGAAGAAGGAGCATTAGTTTATTTAAATAAAAATGGTGAAATAGCATTACGTCCAAAAAAGATATATAAAAAAGGGCCACAATATGAGTGTGGTCCAGAAGGCTTCTCGTTTAAAGACGGAATAGCAGTTGTAATAGACAAGAGTGATAACGTTTGCGTCATTGATGAACAAGGAGAATGTATAATCAGACCCGGAAAATATAGCAAAATTCATTTTTTAGGAAATGGACATTTTGCAGTTGCATCTAATGAAAATAATAAATGGAAGATTGTTGATATAAATGATAATCCAATTTCAGACAATAGCTTTGGACAGTTGCTATATTTAAAATTAGGCGACAAATATATTGCATATGATAAAGTCTTTTATTTGGTTAATCAAAAAGGCGAAGAAGTGAAGAACGTCGAATTTGATAATATTGATTGGGTGGCAAATAATCAAATCACTTATGTAGATTTTGAACATATTGCTGCTGAGCTTGTGCAAAATTTAGATTCAACAGGATATACTCCATTAAACGGAAATATACGTCCTAAAGAAATCGCTTCCATTTTCAATTTGGCACCTCAAGAAAATCTACGCAACAAAAGATATATTGAATTACCATCTGACACTATAGATAATATTTGGGTAGAAGTAAGTGTTAATTTCAATGCTCGTGCTCAAGTTGAAAAAACTCATTACGAAACTGTTAGTGATGGTTGGTTTGCATATCGAAGAACTATTTCAGATGGGTGGAACTGGAATGATGATGCTGAGTTGGCGGATATTTATTTAGAAATCAAAAATTTACCTTTCTATAGTAGCAATTCTCTTCAAAATTTGTGCAAAAAAATTGAAGAAGCATTGCTCCAAAAAGGGTTTAAAAAACTTGACGACCAATATTCTTATGAGGCATGTAATGGCAACTCCTATACGGTAATATCTCTTAATAGTCGTGACAAGTTTAGCATAACAATATACCCGAATAGAAATTTCTCAGAGTTGGATAACGAATGTTTCTAAATAAATATGAATGGTCATGAAGAGATACTTAATTATCATAAGTTACTTGTTTATAGTAATGACAAGCTTTGCTCAACAATTTGAATTAAGCAGAGCGAAGAGACTGATTCAGCGTCAAGAGTATCTTGAGGCTGCAAGAATCTTGCGGCCTTTGGCAGAATCGGGTAACGCAGAGGCGCAACATTTAGCAGCTGGCCTATTCATGGAAGGAAAAGGTGTCATTAAGAGCCCCAAACAAGCTGAAATGTATTATACAAAGGCTGCAAAGGCCGATTATGAACCATCGGTTTTGGCCTTGTTTGATTATTACGAACAAACTAATAAGCAAGTAGAGGCTGCTCAACTGCTGGCAAACAAGTATGTCAAGCAAACATTACCTACTTCCCTATATGCAAAATATGGCTTGTACCTCTATCAAGGCAAAGGAAATCTGAAAGAGGATAAACTAACTGGTTGGAAAATGATTTTTAATAACAATGGAAATGTAGACGATGTACTTAAACAAGATTTTTATGAATCAATTATCCAATTAGGAAAGGAGCAACCCGACTCAACGCTTTCGTTATTCTGCAAAGATTTATGGTCGAATGAAAATACTAAATTAGAGTGGACTATCAATTATATGGATGACGTAATGCAGCTGATTCAAGTAAGTGATTCCACCCAACAAAAAAGAAT
>JAFOWI010000076.1 GCA_017425985.1 Bacteroidaceae bacterium
GTTTGACTCGATTGCTTGCATACATTCCGCAAGGTAGTTGTACTCTGTACTCTGTTCTCTGTACCCTAAATACACCTCACAACCTTATAACCTCAAAAAAAAATATGAGTTATCTCATTCGTCCTACATATTACAAAGCTGTTCTCAACAAGAACGAAACGGAGCAGGGCATCAAGGTGATTAAGGATTTCTTTCAGGAAAACCTTGCTACTGCGCTCTGTTTGCGCCGTGTCACAGGACCGCTTTTCGTGCTTCGCGGATTGGGTATCAATGATGACCTGAGCGGACGCGAGCGCCCCGTGTGTTTCCCCGTAAAGGACCTTGCCGATGCACCTGCCGAAGTGGTTCATTCGCTTGCAAAGTGGAAGCGCCTTACGCTTGCCGACCATGAAGTGAAACCCGGTTACGGCATCTATACCGACATGAACGCCATCCGCGCCGACGAGGAGCTGGGCAATCTCCACTCCCTCTATGTTGACCAGTGGGACTGGGAGCGCACTATTCGTCCCGAAGACCGCACCATAGCCTACCTCAAGCGCACCGTGCAGAGCATCTATGCAGCCATGAAGCGCACAGAGTTCCTTGTGTGCGAGCGCTTTCCTAACCTTGTGGCTTCGTTGCCCGAGGAACTCCACTTCATCTATGCCGAAGAACTCCTTCAGCGCTATCCCGATGCTACGGCCAAGGAGCGCGAACGCTTGATTACAAAGGAGTGGGGGGCAGTGTTCATCATCGGTATCGGCGGCGCGCTCTCCAACGGCGAACCCCACGACATGCGCGCTCCCGACTACGATGACTACTCTACGCTTGCCCCCGATGGCGCTTATCCCGGGCTGAATGGCGACCTCCTCGTGTGGAACGATGTGCTCGACTGCCCCGTAGAACTCAGTTCGATGGGAATCCGAGTGGATAAGGAAGCCCTTTTGCGCCAACTCGAGCAGAGCGGCAAGCAAGAGCGCCTTGAACTCTATTTCCATCGTCGCCTCGTAGAGGGCACGCTTCCCCTTAGCATCGGAGGTGGCATTGGTCAGTCGCGCCTTTGCATGCTCTATCTCCGCAAGGCCCACATTGGCGAAATCCAGGCCAGCATTTGGTCAGAATCCATGCGCAAGGAATGTGCTGAGTTGGGAATCCCACTCATATAAATAATAATATGTGTGGATAAATACACCAAAAGGTGGAGCTGTTGTCGCATGCAAAGGCTCCACTTTTATTGTTTTTACATAATAAATTACTAATCCAGGATGGTCAAGACGCCTTTAGCGTCATTAAGCGAGCGAAATTCTTAAAGTTGCCGAGCGGTGACGGTGACGCCTCAGCGTCATTACCAAGATTATTGATTCTATATAACAAACCTTGTTATGTTTCATTTTTTTGTTTGCCTTTAGGCAATGGAGGCTGTCTGGTAAATTCTAAATATAAAGTAATTTAATAGACTGCATCGTGGTTTGTAGTCGGGTGGATGGAAAATGGTCGTTTGCTCTATGTCTGAGTAGTCTGTTGGAGGGAAAACGGGGGTAATTTCGTTGAGCGAGGAGGTGGTCGGATGGAAAATGGTCATTTGCTCTACGTCTGAGTCGTCTGTTGTAGGGAAAATGGTGGTTTTCCGTCCGCGCGAGAAAGTAGATTTTATGAAATTCTGGATTTTTATAAAATCTAGGTGAGTGATTTTAAGAAAATAGAGATTTTAGTAAAATAAGACTTGTTGTTTTTAAGAAAATATGGGTTTTTATAAAATTGATTGAGTTGCTTTTTATAAAAATCGCTATTTTATTAAATCTGATGCGGTAGATTTTATGAAATTCCATATTTTTATAAATTCCGAGTGGTCGGATTTTATAAAAACAGATGATTTCGTGAATATTATCTCGATGATTTTATTAAAATCCGTATTTTCTTAAAAACACAAAGTTCAATTTTTATAAAAATCCCTATTTTCATAAGAAATAGGTGGTAGATTTTATAAAAACCAAGATTTTGTTAAATCCGATGCAGTAGATTTTGTAAAATTCCGGATTTTTATAAAATTTACGACGACAGTTGCCGTGCGAACGCACATTTTAAACGCTTGAAAGCTCTTGCTGGCCGTGCGAATCCCTATTTTTCGATTGGCAACTATTATTTTTCGCCCCTTACGACGCATCGTGCCTGTCCCCCCACGATGGGAAGTACCTTCTACAAGCGTCTTGAGCGCAACTTGTAGTCATGGAGCTGTTGCAAGACGGAAGCTAAAAGAATCCACATCGCCATTTGTCAGCGATGTGGATTCATTTTTGTACTACTTTAAAGTTTGTCGCGTTGCAATTATATTGTTTAGCAAACGAGATTACACCCTAAGTCGGGTGCGATAGCTTCGTGGGGTGTTTTCTTACCCCATCCGTCCCGTCAGATAGGCCTTAGTGCGTTCGTCCTTGGGAGTGGAAAACAGGGTGGCGGTGTCGCCATATTCTACCAATTCGCCGAGGTACATGAACATGGATTTAGAGGAGATACGCATGGCTTGCCCCATGTTGTGGGTGACGATGAGGATGGTGACTTCCTTTTGCAATTCCTGCATCAGCGCTTCGATATGTGCGGTGGCGATGGGGTCGAGGGCTGAGGTGGGTTCGTCCATCAAGAGTACGTCGGGTTGCATGGCGAGGGCACGAGCGATGCACAAGCGCTGTTGCTGTCCGCCCGAGAGGAAGGTGCCCTTCTTGTTCAACACGTCCTTCGCCTCGTCCCATAGTGCTACACTACGCAGGCAACGCTCTACGGTTTCGTCTTTCTCCAATTTAGAAAGTCGAATACCATTTAAGGCAAATCCAGCGAGCACATTGTCATAAATACTCATCGTGGGAAACGGTGTTGGACGCTGAAAGACCATGCCCACCCGACGACGCACGTCGATGGGGTCCATCTCGAGGATATTGGCGCCATTCAGCAGGATTTCGCCGTCCACACGGATATTCGGATACAGGTTGTGCATCAGGTTGGCGGCACGCAGTAGCGTACTTTTGCCACATCCCGAGGGTCCCATGATGGCGGTAATGGTGTTGCGCTGAATGGCAGCCGACACATATTTCACCGCCATTGTTTGCGGAGCATACGCCACGCACGTATGCTTAAACTCAAGTATAGGTGTTATTGATTCCATTTTTTTGCAAGATATTTTGCCGTAAGGTTTAGCGTAAGCACGAATAAAAGGAGGAAGAGCGAGGCGCCCCAAATCAGATCCTGAAGGTTGGGGTCGTTGAAGAATTCCCAGATGAGCAGTGGCACAGCCGAGATGGGTTTGTCGATGGAGAAGCGGATGAGCGAACATCCCAGGGCGGTGAACATCAGCGGAGCCGTTTCGCCAATGACGCGCGAGATAGCAAGCAACACACCCGTAAAGATGCCGCCAAATGCAGCAGGCAACAGCACCCTTAGCATCACACTCGCTTTGCTACCCCCCAACGCCAGTCCTGCCTCCTTCAATGATGCTGGAAGGATTTTCAAAGTTTCTTCTGTGGAGCGAATAATGAGCGGTAACATCATGACGAAAAGTGCCACGCTTCCCGCAATAGCGGAATACCCCTTCATTGGGACAACCACCCAAATGTAAATGACTATGCCGATAATCACCGAGGGCGTGCCTTGCAATAAGTCCGTAAGGTAACTCACCATTTGAGCAAAGCGATGCTTGGGATGTTCTGCCAAAAATGCACCGCATAGTATGCCTGCAGGAATGGCAATGACTATAGCCATGCCGAGCATCAAGAGTGTGCCGACAATGCCGTTTGCAATGCCGCCCGGAATTGGTTCGCCCGCCTCAATAGCCTTCATGGCCTTGTAGGCAGTGGGCGTCGGTTCTGTGAAAAATGCCCACGAGAGTTGGTCGTATCCGCGGAGGAATACCTCGCCCAAGATGGCAAACAGAGGGACTGCTGTAAGCGCAGCAAAGAAACAGACCGCCCATAACATGGCTTTGTCCTTTACCAAACGTGTCTTTGTCTTCATTGTATTCATAGTTAAGAGATGCGTGCTCGTTTAATCAGGAACTTACCGACCATATTAATAATTGCCGTAATCAGGAACAACACCAGTCCGATAGCAATTAGTGAAGACAGGCGCAAGTCGGAGGCTTCTCCAAACTGGTTGGCAATGACGGATGCCATGGAGTTGCCTGTCGCTGTGATGGAGTCGGGAATGTTATTCGTATTTCCGATAAGCATTGTCACCGTCATCGTTTCGCCCAACGCGCGCCCAATGGCCAATATGTAAGCAGAGAATATGCCCGAACCCGCAACGGGGAAAACGACCTTGCGAATTACCTCTGCACGAGTTGCCCCTAAACTATACGCCCCCTCCTTCAAATCATGGGGCACCATCTTGATGAACTCCGCGCTCAGCGAAGCAGCATAGGGCACAATCATGATTGCCAGTACCAGCGAGGCGGTAAGAATGCCCGAACCTTGGGGCGAAATGTGGAGCGCCATAATCAAGGGGCGCAGGGTGTAGAAGCCCCACAACCCGTAAATGATGGAGGGAATCCCTGCAAGCAAGTCCACGACGGTGCTAAGTACAGCAGCCACACGCGTGCCTTTGAAATATTCCCCTACGAAGAGCGCAACGGGCAGCGAAAAGGGGATGCAAAAGAGGAGTGCCAAGAGCGTGGTCAGCAATGTGCCCGTAATGAAGGGTAAGGCGCCATACCTTTCCGCACCCTCGGTGTAACTCCACTCCGAGGAAGTTAGAAAGCGGAAGAATCCGAAATGTTCGAACGCTGCATAGGCGTCAGTAACGAGGGCGTAAACAACGCCCCCGCATACAATGGGCATGATGAGTGCGGCGCCGAACAGTAGAACCTTATATAATCTATCGTTCATAACATAA
>JAFOWI010000077.1 GCA_017425985.1 Bacteroidaceae bacterium
AAGGATATTGAGAGAAACGCATCATTGTGGATTTGAAAGACAAGATGCCGATTGACATGACGCTTGGCGGCGCGAGCGTAGAGTCTCAAGCAGTAGAGGTTGCAGCTTCGCCCGAAGTTGTGAAGGAGGCTGTAGCTGCGCTTACGATGCTTGGTTTCGCACCGGCTCCTACGCAGAAAGTGGTGATGAAGATTGTGAAGGCTGATGCAAGCCTTCCGGTAGAGCAAATCATTAAGCAGGCGCTGAAGATGCTTTGATGAAGGCGTGGCAAAGCTTGCGTGATGAGTAAGGACTTAGACACAATAAACTTGAAATTTAGCTATAGAAACATATTTAAACTGAAGTGTGGCTCCATCGTGCTATGCTTTGTGGCTGCTCTGTCGATTGCGGCAGAGCCTTTGGTGCGTGTGGCTCAGAAGGAGGGTGTGAGTGCGGATTCCGTAGCGGTGGATACGACTGCTACGACGCGCTTTGGCGTGAAGAAAACTGCTACGCAAGGCTTGGACGAAACAATTTACACTTCGGACCTGCGCGACCCCGAAAATATTAAGAGCACCGTTGAATTTGACGAAGCTACAGGCTCTTACCGCTATGGAACGAAGCTGGGCGAAGAATGGTTGGCGCCTCCTTTCTTCATGTCGAGCGACGAATATTTACAATGGCAGTCTGCGCGCGCCGGCAGAAAGTTTTTCCGCGACAAGAACAAGGAAGAGTATCGGGCTAATGGTAAGAACAAGTTCGACTTCACCGACATGCAGTTCAGTCTCGGTCCGCTCGAAAAGATTTTTGGCCCTGGCGGTGTGCGCATCAAAACGACCGGTTCGGCGGAATTGAAGATTGGAGCCAACATGCGTAATGTTGATAATCCTTCGCTTTCGGAGGAAAACCGCAGTGTGTTCAGTTTCGACTTCGATGAAAAGATAAACCTCAATCTTAACGGTAAGGTGGGCGACAAGGTGAATATGGATTTTAATTACAACTCCGACGCCACCTTTACGTTCGACACCCAGAGCCTGAAGCTTCGTTATGAAGGTAAGGAAGACGAGATTGTGAAACTCATCGAGGCTGGTAATGTCAGCTTGCCTACTAATTCGTCGCTGATACGCGGCGCATCGTCGCTTTTTGGGGTTAGAGCTGATTTTCAGTTTGGTAAGTTAAAACTTCAGACTGTAATTTCGCAAAAAAAATCCTCAACCAGTTCGGTTAGCTCAAAGGGTGGCGTCCAACTTACTGATTACGAATTGGCCGTTGCCGATTACGATGAAAATCGCCACTTCTTCCTTGCACACTTCTTTCGCAATCGCTACGATGAGGCAATGACGCATTTGCCAAACGTCATGAGCGGCGTGAAGATAAACCGCATTGAAGTGTGGGTGACCAATAAGTCGGGTGCTACGACAAACATTCGCGACCTCGTAGCGTTTACCGATATGGCTGAAGCCGAAGTCTATAATCCTGAGTTCTGGGCTTCGGCAGGCATGGCGCATCCTCAGAATGCGGCCAATACGCTCTATGCTCAAGTGTCAAGATGGCTTGCTGACGGACGCGAAGTAACTCAGATTGCGCCCATGCTCGACGCGCAAGGACTTGTCGGAGGTGAGGATTATGAAAAGTTGGAGAATGCCAAACTTTTGAGTTCCAGTGAATATGAGGTTAACGAGTCGCTTGGCTACATCTCTCTGCGCACAGCCTTGCAGCCCGACCAGGTTTTGGCTGTAGCATTTGAATATACCTACAACGGCCAACTTTTTCAGGTTGGTGAATTCTCAACAGATATCCGCGAAACGGATAAGAGTCTGCTCGTAAAAACGTTGAAGAATACGGCTAACACGCCCCAGATGCTCAACTGGGATTTGATGATGAAGAATGTGTATGCGCTCGGCTCAACCTCAGTTCAGAAGGACAGATTCCGTTTGGACGTAAAGTATCTGAGCGATACGACGGGCGTTTATCTTGCTTATCTGCCCGAACCTAATTTAAAGGACACCCGATTGCTCCAATTACTTGGGCTCGACCGCTTGGACAATAACAATCGTCGCAACCCTAATGCCTATTTCGACTTTGTAGAAGGATACACGGTCGATGCCTCTTCCGGGCGCATCTTTTTCCCGGTCGTTGAGCCGTTTGGCGAATATATGCGCAAGGTGATTGGTAACGACGCGGTAGCAGATCGCTATGTGTTCCAGGAACTTTACGATTCAACGAAGACCGTGGCAAAGCAGTTTGCCGAGAAGGATAAGTTTGTGATTACGGGCCAATACAAGGCTTCTAAGGCAAACGAAATTTCGCTCGGTGCAATGTATGTGCCCGAAGGCTCTGTTGTTGTTACGGCGGGAGGCATGACGCTCACTGAGGGGGTTGACTATACTGTGGATTATACCTCCGGCATCGTGCGAATCTTGAATCAAAGTTTGTTGGATGCCGGCACGAATATTGACGTGTCGCTCGAAAGCAATACCAATTATGGCATGCAGCGAAAGACGATGTTCGGCTTCAACTTCCAATACGATTATTCTAAGGACTTCCAGTTTGGCGGGTCGTTCCTCCATCTCGGCGAAAAGCCTTTGACGACTAAAGTCGCAATGGGAAGCGAGCCGCTCAACAACACGATTTGGGGACTTAACTTTGCGTGGAAAAAGGAGAGCCAATGGCTTACGAATATGATTGACAAATTACCATTGTTGAGTTGCAGTGCGCCGTCTTCTATCCAGTTGTCGGGCGAATTTGCTCAATTAATAGCCGGTCAGAACTCCGATTCGCAGGGTAATGCCTCATATATCGATGATTTTGAAAATTCTGAAAGTTCAATCGACGTTTCTAATCCGAAGGAGTGGGTGCTTTCGAGTGTGCCATCAATGTTCCCCGAGAGCCAACTGAGCAATGATATTCGTTCGGGTTACAACCGAGCTTTGCTTGCGTGGTACTACATTGATCCGCTCTTTACGCGCAGGTCGTCTTCATTGACACCAGGCCATATCAAGGGCGACTTGAAGCAACTTTCCGACCCCGATGTGCGCGAGGTTTATCAGTCTGAGTTGTTCCCCAACAAGTCCATTAATTATAAGGAGTCGGCGACGCTGAACGTATTGAACCTTGCTTATTATCCCAATCAAAGAGGTCCTTATAATCTCGACCCCAATCTGGACATCGATGGACGTTTGTCGTCGCCACGTACAAGATGGGGGGGCATGATGCGCCGCATTGACAACAGCGACTTTGAGGCTGCAAATATCGAGTATATTGAATTCTGGATGATGGACCCCTTTATCAAGGCGCGCGAACAGGGTACTGATTTCTCGGGCGAGTTGTATATCAACCTCGGCGAAGTTTCCGAAGACGTGCTTCGCGATGGATTGAAATTCAGCGAAAGCAGCATGCCTACTGATGGCACAAATACTTACGTGGAGAATAATTGGGGACGCGTTTCTTCAACAAACAACACGGTCTATGCATTCAATTCGGCGGGCAACACGCGTGGCATTCAGGACATCGGTTACAATGGTTTGACGTCGGAACAGGAGCGCACTTATCCTGCTTATCAACAGTACTTGCAGCAGGTGAAGGCACGCGTGCGTCCGGAGGTTTATGATTCTTTGTGGAACTCACCATCGGGCGATAAGTATCATTATTTCCGTGGCTCGGATTTTGATGCGGCGCAGATGTCTATCAAGGACCGTTACCGCTTCATCAACAATCCGAACGGTAACTCTGTGGCAAGCGAGTATTCGCCCGAATCGTACAGCACGACATATAAAACAACCCCCGACGTTGAAGACATTAACCAGGACTACACGCTCAATGAGTACGAGAAATATTATCAGTACTGCGTGAAGATTCATCCTGCGGAGATGGAAGTCGGACGCAATTTTATTGTAGATAAGCGCGTGGCTTCGGTAAAGACGCGCGACGGTCAGACGAATGAGGTTGCGTGGTATCTTTTCCGAGTGCCACTTTCGGACTACGAAAAACGGCAGGGCAACATTTCCGATTTCTCAAGTATTCGCTTCATGCGTATGTTTATGACCGGCTTTGAAAATCCAGTCGTTTTGCGCTTAGCTACGTTGGAACTTGTGCGTGGAGATTGGCGCGTTTACGAGCGGTCTCTCTATGCGGGTCAGTCGCCGGCAGCGAGTGGCGATTTGAAAGTGTCGTCGGTTAGTTTTGAGGAGAATAATGAGAAGACTCCTGTGAACTATGTGTTGCCTCCCGGTATTTCGCGCGTTATCGACCCCGGTCAGGAACAGGTGTTGCAGAACAACGAGCAATCTCTCTCAATGGTTGTCGAAAATCTTTCAACCGGAGACGCGCGTGCCGTATATAAGCATGTGAGCCTCGACCTCCGCCGTTATCGCCATTTGCAGATGTTTGCTCATGCCAATGCGCTTACAGGTGATGATGCTTTGCAGGATGGAGATATGAGTATTTTTGTTCGTTTAGGCTCGGACTATAAAAACAATTTCTACGAATACGAAATCCCCTTGACGCTTACGCCGGCTGGGCTTTATGCTTCCTCAGTTCAGGGCCGTGAGGCAGTTTGGCCTTACGACAATATGCTCGACATCGACCTGACGGTGCTCACTGACGCGAAGCGCAACCGCAATCGTCAGAAGGCGCTTGGTTTGGCAAACTTCTCCGAACTCTATTCTGAGTACGACCCCGCTAACCCCAACAACAAGGTGAGCGTCATGGGTAACCCGACATTGGGCGAAGTGCGCACCATCATGATAGGTGTGCGCAACAATGCACGCGGTGTGCGCAGCGCTGAAGTATGGGCCAACGAATTGCGCCTTCAGCAGTATGCCAACGAAGGTGGCTGGGCTGCAAGGGCAACGATGAATCTCAAACTTTCGGACGTTGCAACAGTTAACGCCATGGGCCACATGGAAACTGTTGGCTTTGGCGGACTCGAAGAGACCGTGGACCAGCGTCGTGACGATGATTTCTACGAATACAATCTGACGGCTAACGTGCAGCTCGGACGCTTCTTGCCCGAGAAGGTCAAGCTGACAGCACCTCTTTATTATAGTGTCAGCAAGCAGGTGAGTTCGCCCAAGTATAATCCGCTCGACACCGATATGACAATGGACGATGCGCTTGCCGGCTGTGCCAATCAGCACGAACGCGACTCTATCAGCAATATCGTGGAAAAGGTGGTTGAGAATAAGAACTTCTCGCTTTCGGGTGTGCGCTTCAACATCGCAACGAAGAATATGCCCATGCCTTACGACCCTGCGAATTTCTCCGTGTCGTATGCTTACAGTACGAAGAACACGACAGGCGAAACCACCGTTTGGGAAAAGAGCCAGCAGTGGAAGTTTAACTTCAACTATTCGTATTCGCCCAATTTCAAACCGATAGAACCCTTCAAGCAGAGCAAGAACAAGTCGCCCTGGTTCAAGATTCTTAAGGATTTCTCGCTGAACTACGTGCCGCAGAACATTACGTTCAATGCCGACCTCTCGCGTAGTTACTACGAGATGCAGGAGCGCGACATGGAAAATCTGGAGAACAAGTCTTTACCTTTGACATGGTCGAGCGACTTCTTCTACAACCGAAACTTTGCGCTGCGTTGGGACATCACGAAGAATATTCAGACGAACTTCAGTTCTGCGACAAACGCTGAGGTGCAACAACCTTATACGCCGGTCAACAAGGACTTGTATCCCGATGCTTATGCAGCATGGAAGGATTCTGTGTGGACCAGCATCAAGCACATGGGTACGCCGCTGACGTATCAGCAGCAGTTCAGCCTGTCGTGGAAATTGCCCATCAATAAATTGCCCGTTTTCGACTGGGTCACAACTTCTGCTACTTATTCAGCTACTTACAACTGGACGCGTGGCGCTGATTTGGACAACGGAACATCCTTGGGCAACACGATAGCAAATTCGCGCAACCTCAATCTGACGGGAGCACTCAACATGGAGACGCTCTACAACCATTCGAAATTCCTGAAGAAGGTGAACAAAAAGTTCTCCGCAAGTTCGCGCAAAGCCGCGACCCGCGAGGTTGAGCGCAAGGGCTTCCTTGAGGAAGTGACGCTGAAGCCCGACACGACTTTGGTGCTCAAGCACAATCAGCGAAGCAAAAAGTTGCGCGTGACGGCGATACGCCCGGATGGCACGAAGTATCAGATTCGCTACAGGGTGATTGACAATAACAGTGTTGAAATCCTTACGCGCGACACTGCTCGCATCAAGCTCGCAATCAATCCGCGCAAGCCGCTCGAACAGCAGTGGTGGTACAAGGCGGCAGAGCGAACTACGCGCGTGCTGATGGCTGTGCGCCGAATCAATATCAGCTATAAGAACACCTTCAACCTCTCTGTGCCAGGCTTCTTGCCCAATGTGGGCGACATGTTTGGTCAGCGGAGTGGGGGAGGACTCGCACCGGGCCTTGACTTCGCATTTGGTTTGGCCGACGAGGGCTACATTGCCAAGGCCGTAGAGCGCGGTTGGCTTTACTGTTCCGACAGTATTGTGACGCCCGCCGCTTCGAGCCAAACGGAGGACTTCCAGATAAAGGCCACGTTAGAGCCTTGGCCCTCTGTGAAGCTCGACCTTTCGGCTTCGCGCAATCGAAATAAGTCGCAGAGCATTCAATACATGTTCGAGGGAATGCCAACGAACCAAACCGGCTCTTTCACGATGACCACAATCTCTATTGGTTCGGCATTCGAGGGCGTAGGCTCTGCAAGCAATGGCTACCGAAGCGCTACGTTTAATAAATTCCTGGGCTTGCTCGACAAGTATCGGGCTAAAGCCGAAGCGAGCTACGCCGGAGCGGTTTATCCCGCAGGTACTGCGCTCGCCGGACAGGAATACAATGCTGCCAACGGAGGCGTCAATCAGTATGCCTCAGAGGTGATGATTCCTGCTTTCCTCGAAGCTTATACGGGCAACAAGGATAGCGACATCTTCCCCTCGATAGCAGCCATTCTTCCTAACTGGAACTTCACTTATTCGGGTCTGAGCAAGCTGTCGTTCATGAAGGACGTGTTCCGCAGCTTCAACATCAACCACGGCTACAAGAGTGTGTACAACGTAGGCTCGTACAGCAGCTTCAGTTCCTACAAGGAATACATGTCGGGCATCGGATTTGTGACCGACGTAGCGACAGGAAACCCCGTCCCCTCGTGTCCGTTCGACATTTCCACGGTGTCGATTAACGAAAGTTTTTCGCCGCTCATAGGTGTCGATATGACTTTCCACAACGGCATCACGGCAAAGGCTGAATACCGCAAGACGCGCGTCATTACCCTCTCAATGACTTCGCAACAGCTGACCGAAACCCACTCTAACGACTTTGTCATCGGCATGGGCTACAAGATTGCCGACCTTAAGCTCTTCCAACCCAAGCGAAAGGTGCGTCGCATCAAGTCGAAGTCCGTGGCGCGAGGCGAAGATGGCGAAACCAAGGCTTCGGGCTCAAAGACAAATGCTTCGGGATTCTCGCAGGATTTGAACATACGTCTGGACGTGTCGTTCAGAAATCAGTCCGCCATCGGGCGCGACATCATCATGCAGCGCTCCGAAGCTACGTCGGGCAACAAAGCCGTGCAAATCAGCCTTTCCGCTGACTATGCCTTCTCAAAGTTTGTGACGTTCACGGCCTATTACGACCGTCAGTTCAACGAGCCTTTGCTCACGTCCTCCTCTTATCCTACGACGACGCAGGACTTTGGTGTCACCGTGAAGTTCAAACTTTCGCGTTAAGCGCCCGGGCCGTATGCTTCAAACAATCACATGCAATAATCGAGCAGCACTCCTTTCGAGTTCCTACAACTCCGGAGCGCTGCTCTTTTATTTGCAGCACGAGGGCAGCTCAACGCGCGCAGGGTTTATGAGATGACACATAGGCGGAACGGTTCCGTAAGGGGGGGGAGGTGTATTCGGTATTGAAAATCTACTATATCCGGATGGTCAAGACGCCGAAGGTGTCTCCGCGCAGTAACACTAAGTTTGTCCCCCCCTTCAGGGGAATCATGCAAACTGTGTGGCTCGAACAACTTTATATCTATAGAGTCAGGGGTATTTACCGGGCATCTATAATTATAATTTGGGGAGCGTTCTCTGTCGTTGAAGCGGAACTTTCCCAACGCTCGGATAGTTCCTCCTGCGGTATAGGGGAACTTTCCTAATTATTACTGTCCGCTAAACACAACAATTCTCTCCCAACCCTCTAAAAAAGAGTAGTTGGGAGTGTTTTTATCTATGACAAGCCCTCCTCTATAAATTTAGTTCTTCATTTGGTGGTGGTTCTGCAACCTCCATAAGCATCTGTCTAAGATCTTCTTCTGGTTTATTGAAGAATGTGTATAT
>JAFOWI010000078.1 GCA_017425985.1 Bacteroidaceae bacterium
GACTCTACGGAGTTTACGAGCATCGTTAGCGAGACTCCCGATAGCATGTATTCACAACGCCTTTTCATCAAATACCCTGCGCGCTCAAAAGAGGAAGCTACCGCGATTTCGAGTCGCATACAAAATCAGGTGCAAACCATGCTCAGATTGGCAGATGTGGAATCCTTACGAAAAAACGCGGAATCCTTACGAAAAAATGTTGCGCAAGCACCAACCACTCCCTCTCCCGCGTCGCAACAAGAGGCGAATGAAACACCCAGCAACGCGGAAACTCCCCACGACAGAAGTCAAGAATTGGACAACCCTTATGTCGCTCCTACCTATGCGCCCAACGGATGGCGCTACGTGGCAGAGTTACCCAAACACGACCCTAACGACAAACGCCGTATCAAACTCCGCCACGAGGGCGACGAAACTTTCCTGACCTTTGCCAAGAAAATCAGGAGCGAAAACGAACTCGTGCGCTTCGGAGGTCCCGATAGTTATATCGTAGATGCCACCACAGGTGTGCATTACAAAGCGCGCCGTTGCATCCCCGACTATGCGTGGCACTACTTCTACGTCAAGGACATGGTGGGCGAAACCATCGAAGTGACCGTCGTCTTCCCCCGCATCCCCGACTCCACCCAGTGGATTGAACTCTATCAAGTGACCCGCGACAAGCAGAGCGGCGATATGTTAAAGGTGGCGCAGATTATGGAATAAAGGAAAATGCACAGATGAAGGATCGCCTCGAAGAGGCAGAAGTGCATAGCCCAGGGCAAGGTGAACGAAGTGAACCGACACCCTGGGTAACAGACATCCCGAATGGTACGCCCTGTAAGGGCAAAAGTCCTATTCATTCACACCATACCTTTACTTTTGCCCTTACAGGGCGCAACTCCCTTCCTACACCTCCACCCAGGGTGTCGCTCCCAAGGTCGCTTGCCCTGGGCTATGTACTCACTGCCCCTTTGGGGCGCACCATGCGGAGTAATGCAAACTCATCTCAACATCAACCTCTCCTCACTCATCATGAAACTTCTCCTCCCCCTCATCCTCCTGCTCCTCACCGCCTGCCAACCGAAATACTACATCATTACGGAGCGCGATGCGGATGGGCGCATCCTCTCCATGATGGAGATGTCGGACTACGACCGAACGATGACGAGGCAACTGGAAAAGGCGACGCTCACCTACGACTCCCATCCTGAATTTCGCCTTGCTACACTCAAAAAGGCGGCACAACATTATGCGCCTCACGACGCCAAGACCTTTGCCGTCTATACCCATTCCCACACCGTGGCGCCCTTGCTCAACTCTACGGGCACGAATGCCCTGGCGATGTGGTGCACACACGAAGCCACCTACCTCGCCATTGTTGATAAGCAAGACTACACGAGCAAATACTATCACACGCCCAACGGGTTTCACCTGCGCGATAGCCAAACGGGCAAGACTTACCCCATCATCAGACTCCTTGGCTACCCCTTAGGCCAAACGTATTGGATTGAGGGTGTGCCTGGCGAATGGCATTGCCGTGTGCTCGTCTTCCCCCCTTTGCCCGAGCATTGCACCACGATAGACATCATCAACGGCGGTCCTGCCCCCATCCCCGTAGTCGGCACCAACGGATGGTCACTACGCCAAAATATGTATCAAATCAAGGTCGCAACGCTTCAAGCACAACAACACATCGCCACCTATAAGGAAACCGTGGTCGTGGAATAAGCAAAAAATGCTCGCCGGGATCCTGCTGACACTTTTCGGAGCAAATAAATGCTCGCCAGGGTCCTGCTGACACTTTTCGGAGCAAATAAATGCTCGCCGGGGTCCCGCTGGCACTTTTCGGCATAAAAAAAATGCTCACCGGGGTCCTGCTGATACTTTTCGGAGCAATCCGAAGGGTCGCAAGCCACGAAATAGATCTATTTGGAGCAATCCGAGGGGTCGCAAACCATCAAATAGATCTATTTGGGCAATCCGAGGGGTCGCAAACCGTCAGATAGATCTATTTGGAGCAATCCGAGGGGTCGCAAAACGTCAAATAGATCTATTTGGAACAATCCGAGGGGTCGCAAAACGCCAAATAGATCTATTTGGAGCAATCCGAGAGGTCGCAAAACGTCAAATAGATCTATTTGGGCAATCCGAAGGGTCGCAAACCATGAAATAGATCTATTTGGAGCAATCCGAAATGCCGGCGACCCACTCGCGAACACATTTTAGCATTCAATTTCAACGCGCACACATGACGCTGAAGGCGTCACCGCTCGATAACCGGGGCGTTTGAGCGTAGCGAATACCCCCGGTAGCAAGACTCTAATGAGATGCACCCTGGAGGGGTGCCCCAGCACATGGTCCTATTAATAGGGCACACCCTTCGGGGTGCATCAATGAGGAGCACCCACATCCCCGGGTATTCGCTACGCTCCAACCCGGGGTTACTGAGCGGAGACGCCTTCAGCGTCTGATGTACACTTTAAGCAACGCCTTATTTACCCTTCAGCAAAAAAATATAAAAATTCCCAAAAATATCTGTCACAAAAAAGCCTCTCAAACGTTATATAATTAGAGTACAACTGATAGAGTACAACTGACAGAGTACAGAGTACAACTGCCCATCCGGATGGTTACTTAAGAAAACAGTACAACTGACGGAGTACAGAGTACAACTGCCCATCCGGATAGTTACTCCAGAAAACGCCACACACTCCCCAACGCGCGACCTTAGAGACCTTAGCGTCCTTTTTCTCACATCGCGCCCCTTCTCAGAACCTAATAAAAAAACTCTTAACCCATATTTTTATGAAACACCTACTCCCCCTCCTCATTGCGCTCTTCACCCTCTCGGCACAAGCGCAAACCTTCCCGTTCAGCGTGAAGGGCACCATCGTTGAAGAAGGCACGAAGGACGCACTTCCCACGGTGAAAGTGCAACTCCTCACCACCGACTCCGTACGCGAATCGCACGCCACGACCAACGAGCAAGGCGCTTTTCTGCTCAAAGCCAAAAAGGCGGGCAAGTACATTGTCTGCGCCGAAATGGTGGGCTTCGAAACGCTCTATCAGAATGTGGAGTTGACCACAAAGAAATCCGCCATCAACCTGGGCGAACTCACGCTCACGGCAGAATCTTACCAACTCGACGAAGCGCAAGTCACCGCCCTCTCGCGCATGATGACCGTCAAGGCCGACACCCTCTTGTTTAACACCAAGGCTCTGCGCCTTCCGCCCAACGCTTCGCTCGCCGCAATGATGAAGGAGTTGCCCGGCATTTCCATTGACAAGGACGGCAACCTCACCTTTCAGGGCAAGACGGTGAGTCAGATTCTCGTGGACGGAAAACCCTTCTTCGGCGATGTGAGTACGGCACTCGCCAACATGCCTACCGACGCCGTGAAGGACGTGAAGATGTATGAAAAGACGGACGAGGAGAAGGAGTTTCGCGGCGAACTCGACACGGACAAGGCTACCGTGGTTGACCTCACGATTAAGGACGAATATAAGTCGTCGTGGATGGCAAACATCGACCTCGGCGGAGGCACCCATGACCGCTACATCGGCAAGGTGTTTACCACGAACTTCACCGACCGCCGTCGTACCGCCATCTTTGGGCAAGTGAACAACGTCAGCCAGAATCAGAGTGTGGACGAAAACGGCAACTGGTCGTATTGGGGCGGACTGAACGGCATCTACACCTATCGCAAGGCGGGCGCCATGCTCCAGTGGGACAACGGCAAGGGCAACAAGGAA
>JAFOWI010000079.1 GCA_017425985.1 Bacteroidaceae bacterium
ATCTATAATAGAATACTCAGCATTATTAGTGGGGAATTAATAATACACGTGAAGCAATAATATGATTGGAAATATCGACATACTGGTAAAAGAACTTTGCAAGCTTCCCAAGGAAGTTGGCTGGGTTGAGTTTAAACATAACAATTGTGAGCCAACAATGGTTGGTGAGGATATTAGTGCTCTCGCAAATAGTGCGACGTTCAACGATCGTGATTATGCCTATATGATTTGGGGCGTGGATGATGGTACTCATGAGATTATTGGTACTAAGGTACGTCTTCAACTTGAAAAGAAAGGTGAACAGGAGTTGGAGAACTGGCTTCGATACCTTCTTTCCAAAAATGCAGATTTCGAATTCTACGGTGCAGACATAGACGGGAAGCATGTGGAGTTGATTCGAATCCACAAGGCACTCAATGAACCAGTCTCATTTCAGAAGATAGACTATATTCGTAGTGGCAGCTACACAAAGAAACTGCATGAGTTCCCCGTATTCCGTGCTCAGTTATGGGACAAGCTACGTCATGCTCAGTTTGAAGACGTTTGCGTAAAGACAGACCAAAGGTATGAGGATATTATCAGATTACTCCAAGTGGATGCATACTTTACCTTGTTGAAGATACCACAGCCAGCAGAGAAAGAGGCTGTTGTGCATTATTTAAATGAGGACGAAATCATCCAGAAGCAGGACAATGGTCTTTATTCGATAACAAACTTAGGTGCTCTGCTATTTGCAAAGGACTTGAACGAATTTGCAAGGTTAGGACGTAAGGCCATGCGTGTGGTTCAGTATAAGGGTATCAACCGCTTGCTGATTCAGAAAGAAGAAACATTTGTACAGGGCTATGCTGTTTGCTTCGAGAATATCGTGCGTTATGTGAATGCTCTATTGCCAAGTAACGAGGATGTCAATGCTGTCCAACTGTCAACAACAAGCAAGTTCCCGTTGCCATCTGTAAGAGAAGCCATCGCAAATAGTCTTATTCATCAAGACCTGTACATAACAGGGGCTGCTCCTGTAGTGGAGATATTCGACAATCGTATTGAGGTGACGAATCCTGGTACTCCATTGGTAGATGTACTTCGTATCATTGATAACCCTCCGAAGTCTCGAAACGAGAAACTAGCTTCTCTCATGCGTCGATTGAAGATGTGTGAAGAACTTGGCCGTGGTTGGGACAGAATGGTGCTGGCTTGTGAAGCTCAATATCTTCCAGCTCCTCGCATTGAAGTTTTCCAAGATAGCACCAAGGTTACTCTTTTCTCTGAAATGGAGTTTAGCAATATTCCGATGGAGGACAAACTGTGGTCATGCTATCTACATGCTTGTCTAATGTATATACAAGGTGATGCTTTGACAAACAAGTCGCTTAGAGACAGGTTTGGCATTCCTGAAACATCATCCAGCAGTTCTTCTAGATTAATCAAGGAAGCGATTGGAAAGAACTTAATAAAAGTACTTGACCCAAATACAGCTCCTCGTTATATGAAGTATATCCCAAATTGGGCATAGATTTAACTTGCTGGTAACTTGCTGGCAACTTTCCGAAACACCAATAATAAAGTTCGCAATATCGCCAAATTGCTGATATTAAGAAAGATAAATAATTGCGTTTAACTTGCCGGTAACTTGCTGGTAACTTGCTGAAGGACTAAAAATAGATATAAACATGTTATTCGGAGATAAGATTAAAGAGCTCAGAGAAGAGCAAGGTTTGCTACAACGCCAGTTGGCTGCATTCCTAGAGATTGACACCCCAATGTTCAGTAAGATTGAACGTGGTGACAGAAGAGCAAAGCGTGAGCAGGTCATCAAGCTTGCAGAGTATCTTCATCAGGATGAAAAGGAAATGCTTACCTTGTGGTTAGCAGACAAGTTCATTGATGCTGTTGAGGATGAGCAGGAACGGGACTTGTGTAACGATGCTATTATTGTTGCACAGGAGAAAATAAAGACTTTGTAATTATGGAGCCAGATTCTTTAGGTGGAATACATTTGTCTGAGGTTAAAAGTTTAAGTTGTTCTAATGTATCACATTTTGATTCTGGCAAGCCATTTATTGCTTGACTCTGTGCCATACAGGTCTAATAATGACTACAGCAAAGGATTTTGAATGTCGCAGAATCTCTGTGACTATCTGTGCCCGAAAAGGGGAGACTGAAATAAAATGTTTACGCATTGTTTACGCAGATAAAGAAAAAAGCAGTTACGAGATTTCGTAACTGCTTGATTTTTAAAGTGGACCAGCCTGGGCTTGAACCAGGGACCTCCAGATTATGAGTCTGTTGCTCTAACCAACTGAGCTACAAGTCCTAAAAAAGTGTGCGTTCTTTTTTAACGTGTGCAAAGGTATGAATTTTCGGCTGAATGACCAAATTTTTCTGTAAAAATTAGGGCATGCTTTTGTTTTAAGCCTTTGTGATGGTTGAGATGATGCGGGGTGCGCAATGCTTCGGAAAGCGCCTGAATGTATTGATTGTCAGCAGGCAGAGTATGATGTTTGGTGTAGTGAGGAGTAAGTAGGCATTAGCCAATGCGCGGTTGGAGTTGGGTTTTTGCGAAGTCGTCGAGCTCTTTATCGAGGCGCTTGGCGTGGCCTTTACCTCCGCAGATGTCGTCGAGTGCGTGCCAGAATTCGGGACTATGGTTGAGGTGATTAAGATGGGTGAGTTCGTGCTTGATGACGTAGTCGATGAGGTGGCTGGGCAGGAGCAGGAGCCAGATGCTGAGATTGACGTTTTTGAGCGATGAGCAGCTGCCCCATCGTGTGGAAATGTCCTTGACGCAAATTCGGTTGATGCTGAAGTTGTGAGCTTGCGCAATTTTCAAGGTTCGGTTGTTGAGGATGATTTTTCCGTGCTCCTTCAGTGTGCCGGCAAGGATTTTGTTTGCCCACTCTTGTGCTTGAGCGGGGCTGAAGTCGAAGTTCTTGGGCATATATATGGTGGCGTTGCCCAATGTTTGGCGTACTAGGGCTTCTTTTCTGTCGCCGGGCTGAAATTGGAAGGAGAATAGGTCGGTTTGTATGGTGTAGTTGTAGTCGAGTTTGAATTTCATGCTGAAACAAGGGCGTTATGTAGGGATAGGGAGGATGTTCGTATGCTGCGTGGGGGCACAGGTTGTGGCTTGAACAATGTAGCGGAACAGAGGTGGCTTGAGTGAGCAACGACTGTTCCGCTATATTATATAATAAATGAGTGGCGATTAGTTGGCAAGCAGGGTCTTTACCATTTCTGAGATGGCTTTGCCATCGGCTTTGCCGGCGAGTCGTTTTGAAGCGACGCCCATCACCTTGCCCATTTCCTTGGGAGAGGTAGCGCCTACTTCGGCAATGATGTCTGTGAGGACAGCCTTGAGTTCCTCAGCGCTGAGGGGCTTGGGGAGGTATTCTTCAACGACGAGCACCTGTGCCATTTCTTCTTCAGCAAGGTCGGGACGGTTTTGTTCAGTGTAGAGCTGTGCGGTGTCGCGTCCTTGCTTCGAGAGCTTTGCGAGGATTTTGAGGGCCGCGTCGTCGGTGAGTTCGTCGTTTGCTCCGGGGGCGGTTTTAGCTTCGATAAAGAGTTTCTTGATGTTGCGGAGTGCGAGGAGGCGCACTTTGTCCTTAGCTTTCATCGCAGTAGCGATGTCTTTTGATATTTGGTCGAAAAGCATAGTTGTTGTTGTTTTAAGCACCGGTGCTGAGGGCTTCAGCGGGCGCGATTAATTTTTTTTACTGAATTGCTTGATTTTTACCATGTCCTCGCGTGTGCGTTTTGCGGGCGGCAAGGTGTCGATGGTGTCGATGACGAGTTCGTTGTCGAAGTCGTTAGGGTCGAAGATGTAGGTGCCGATTCGTTTGGGCTTTTCCTGATTGGCGTTGTGGACTTCTTTTTCGTAGAAGTGCTTGAAGCGCTCTTCCTTGCTCTTTAAGATCCAGAGGTCTTCATCGCTTTGGGCAGGGCTTTCGTCTTTGTTTCCTAAGCCTGACGCAAGGATGGTAATTTTGACTTCGTCTTTGAGGTTGTTGTCAACGGCTAATCCGTATTTGTACTCCAGGTCATAATGGTTGAAGCGGTCGATAAATTGATTGATTTCGGCGATTTCTTCCATCATGAGCGTGTTGTGCGTGTCGGAAAACGTGATGCACATCACCATGCGGCGGGCGTTGTAAATGTTGTTGTCGCTCAGCAAGGGTGAATTGAGCGCTTCGTTGATGGCTGTGGTGATGCGGTTTTCGCCGTGGGCATATCCTGTGGAGATGACGGATACGCCGCCTTCTTTGAGCACCATTTCTACGTCGCGGAAGTCGAGGGTGATGACACCGTGCATCTTGATGATGTCAACAATGCTCTTCACAGCGAGCGTGAGCACACCGTCGGCTTTTTGGAACGCTTCCATGACGGAGGCTGTGGCGTAAACAGCGCGCATGCGCTCGTTGTTGATGACGAGGATTGAATCGACTTCCTTTGACATCGCTTCGAGTCCGTTGAGGGCTTTGTCGATGTTGCGCTTTCCCTCAAACAGGAAAGGCAAGGTGACGACTCCTACGGTTAATATGTTGCGCGCTTTCGTTTCGCGTGCGAAGATGGGCGCCGCCCCCGTACCTGTGCCGCCTCCCATACCGGCTGTGATAAACACCATCTTGGTTTCGGGGTCGATAGAGTCGTAGATGTCGGCAAGATGTTCTTCAGCCAGGCGCTTACCTTCGTTGGGATTTCCGCCACATCCGAGACCGGGGCCAATTTGCAGACGGTCGGTGATGGGAGAGTCCTCTAAGGCTTTGGCATCTGAGTTGCAAACGAGCATACTGACGTCGTACATGCCCTCATGTTGCATGTTGGCAACTGCATTTCCACCGCCGCCGCCCACGCCGACAACCTTGATGAGCGTGCCTGAGTTTCGGATGGGAATTTCTATGAAGTTTTCGTCAGTCATGCGTGAGTGGTTTTGTCGGGGAGGTGTTTTATTTTAAAATGAAATGGTGGGCGTAGTAGAGATTTCGGGCTCGATGGGCACGTCGTTCTGGGCATTCTGCTTTATGTCGTTGAGCTGCTCCTTGGTGCGCTTATATGTGGGGATGATTTCCACCATCGAGATGATTTCGTCGTTGTCGAGGTCGTTTTGCTCAAAGAGATATACCTTGGGGCGCTTCTTGCTGCCACCATTCTTTTCGGAATTTCCGTAGAAGCGGCCACGGCGTTCTTCGTTTTCTTCGGCAGCTTCTTCGATTTGCGCTCTGCGGCTTTGTTCCTCGTTGTCGATTTTTTCCTGCATGCCGGGTACGTTTGTGATGCCAAAGCCTGTTGCAAGAATTGTAATCTTCACTTTCTTTCCCAGCGTTGGATCTACGGATAAGCCCCACTTTGTTTCGACGTCATCACGGAATTGTCCCATGAAGTCGTGTACCTCGTTCATTTCTTCCATCATGAGCGTGTCGCCTTCGTTTTCGGCGCAGAACGAGATGGAGAGCAACACTTTCTTTGAGTTGAAGATGTCGTTGCTATTGAGGAGCGGTGAGTGGAGAGCGTCCTTGATGGCTGCCGAAACGCGGTTTTCGCCTTCGCCATATCCGCTCGACATGATGGCTACTCCACCATCCTTCAACACAGTGCAAACATCGCGGAAGTCAAGATTGATGACGCCGTGCATTGTGATGATTTCGGCAATGCTTCGTGCGGCTACGGAGAGGGTGTTGTCGGCACGCTCGAAAGCGGAGAGCACGTTGAGGTCGGGATAAATTTCGCGCAGGCGTTCGTTGTTGATGACCAAGAGGGCATCGACGTGCTTGGAAATTTCTTCTACGCCGTCGAGGGCTTGGTCAATCTTCTTATTGCCTTCGAAGAGGAAGGGGATGGTTACGATACCCACGGTGAGGATTCCCATCTGCTTGGCTTCGCGTGCAATGACGGGGGCTGCTCCTGTTCCGGTGCCGCCTCCCATTCCGGCTGTGATGAACACCATTTTTGTACCGTCGTTCAGCATGTTGCGGATGCCTTCAATGCTTTCTTCAGCGGCTTCGCGAGCGCGTGCAGGGCGGTTGCCGGCGCCTAAGCCTTCGCTGCCTAATTGTAAGCGCACGGGAATGGGCGAGTCGGCAAGGGCTTTGGAATCGGTGTTGCAGATAACGAAGTTTACATCATGGATGCCTTCGTTGTACATATAATTAACGGCATTGCCTCCGCCTCCTCCGACGCCTATCACTTTGATAATAGAGGGGGTGGCTGTGGGAGTGCCAAGGTCAATCAACATATCTTCGTTCATAAATTCTCAATTTTTTAGGATGTCCGACTTAGTTAGTCATCACTCAGCATGTCGCCAATCTTAGTAAAGGTGTTTTTCATAAGCTTCAGGAAACCGCCCTTCTTTCGAGGCTGTTCGGGCTCATCGGTGGGTTCGGCTTCTTCGGTGGTCTCGGCTTCTTCGGGCTTCTGCGGGGTTATTGTTTCGGTTGTGTTGTCTGTTGGCGCGGCAGGCGTAGGTTGTTCGGCTGGTTCCTGAACTTGTTCGGTGCTGAAGAGGTCGGGTTGCTCTTCGCCCAACTCTCCGCCGCAGCAGTTTTGGTCTGCTCCCTCGAAGAGTGCGAGTGCTGCTGCATAGATTTCGGTCGACATGGAGTCGAGACGCTCTCCTCTAATCTGGACGCGGGCATTTTTTGCCACGCGTGATTTTTCCAATCCGAGTATGCGCTTCACGACGTCCTCGATGCCCTTAAGGTTCGACGCACCTCCGGTGATGATGATGCCACCGATGAGCTGGTTGTTCTTATATTTGGAGAGGTCCACCTGGTGTTTGATGTTGAGCACAATTTCTTCAACGCGGGCTTCGATGATGTTTGCGAATTGTTCGGCTTCGAACTTTCTTCCGTCGCTCGACGTGATGGGAGTGGAATTTCCGGGCTGTTGCTGTGCTTGTCCGTGGCGTATCTTGAGCGTTTCGGCTTCATCTTCCTCGAGTTGGAGCGACATGATGTCGCGCGTGATGTTTGCTCCGCCGAGGGGGATGGCTGCAAAGTGGCGTAGCACGTTGTTCTTGAAGATGGCAACGGTTGTGGTCTCTGCGCCCATGTCGATGAACACGCATCCTGAGCGTTTCTCGTGTTCGTTGAGCATGAGGTCGGCCGTTTGGAGCACGGTGATGGGTGTTTCGATTACGGTGATGCCAGCGCTGTTGAAGCACTTGCGGATTTGCTCAATCGACTGGAGGTTTGCCACAATGTTGTGGTAGCATACCTCAATGTTATCGGTAAATGCTCCCACAGGTTCGTTGGTGTACTGTGTGCCTACTTTGTATTCCTGTGGGATTACTTCCAGGATGTTGCGGTCGCCAACGGTTTTCTGATGGTTTTCGTCGTAGAGACTATCGACGATTTCTTGCGAAATGGCGTGTTTCTCGCTGAATGCGCGGCTCAGCGTGTTGCTTACTGTGTGCATCCCCATACCGCCTACGCCTACGTAGGCCTTAGTGATGGACTTCTTGCAGCGTTTCTCGAGGGCTTCCTTGATGTTCTTGGCGCATTGCGTCATTTTGTCGATGTTGCTGATGCGGCCCTTGCGGATAAATGGTGAAGAGGGCTCTTGATAGAAACCCAACACCTTGATTGCACCATCGGGTTGCTTTACGCCGGCAACGGCTGTCACTTTAGACGAACCGAGGTCGATGGTTACTATAAAATCTTTGATATCTGTTGCCATTATGTTGTAGAATGATGTGATTCTGTGGGTTGTGGATGTGTGGAGCGTTGAGGTTGTTGTGTCGTGAGGGGACTTGCGAACTGCTACTTCAGCGCTTTTATCGTGTGCCTACGACTTGGTTGGTGTGAGCTATGTTGAGCTCTTTGTATTTGTTCCACCCGACGATGGGCATCACCTTGTCGTAGAAAAGTTTGAGGTTTGAGAGCTTGGTTTCTACTTTCTCAACTTTGCCAAAGTGGATTTTCTGCTTGCCGATGCGGGGATAGATGGTTGCCTTGCGGTCTTTGGCGATGTGTACTTGCTCTATCTGGCTGTTCCAGAAGGGGTGGCTCGTCACATAGTTAGCCATATCCTTAAGCGTGGTTGAGGCATAGGTGGAGTCAATGTTTCCGGTGGCAACGACGAGGTTCGCGCTGTAGTGTAGCGGGGGCAGGCAGTCGCCTTCGTCGCTTACGTAGTAGTCAGCTCCGCTTTCGGCCACGACTCTCAACACGGGAATGCGCTGGTCTATCAGTATGTTGACTTGTCCGGCGGGCGATTTGTAGCAAACAACGTCTTGAATGTAGGGGTTTTGCAAGAGTGTTGCTTCGATGTGCTTGCCGTTGATGTTGTCCATGGCTGTGCCGATGGGATAGAGGCTTGCATCGTGGAGCATGTCCATGATTTCGGCTTTATGGATGAAGCCGCGCTCTTCGTGGTTGATGCGGATGTTGACTTGCTCGCAGGGGGTGGGGTTGCCCTTGCCTGTGAGTTCGATGAAGGCGTAGCACAGGTAGGCGCAGAGTGTGAGCAGCACGAGTAGTTTGAATAAAATCTTTAGAACCTTCACTGTTTTTGTTCAATCAAAGCCTTAAACTGTTTCATATAATTTTCGACGTCACCGGCACCGAGCACTACGAGCACATCGTAGTCGCCTTGGGCTACAATTTCCGGGAGGTCGGTCTTCAGGCAGCAACGCTTCTGCATGTCGGGGCGTAGCTCGTTGAAGATAAGTTCGCTCGTTACGCCGGGGATGGGCAGCTCGCGCGCAGGATATATCTCCGTGAGCAGTACTTCGTCGAGCAGGCTGAGGGCGTCAGCAAATTCTTTGTAGAAATCGTTGGTGCGCGAGTAGAGATGTGGCTGGAAAATGCCTGTCAACTTGCGGCCGGCGAAGACTTCGCGGAGCGAGAGGATGCTCTGGCGGATTTCTTCGGGATGGTGGGCATAGTCGCTGAGGAGCACGTGGCGCTCGTTCTTAATCTGGAAGTCGAAGCGGCGATCGACTCCGCCAAAGCTCTTCATGGCGCGGCGAATGTCGTCGGCACTTACTCCGGCGAGTTGCGCAAGGGCGATGGCGCCGATACTATTGTCGATGTTGATGCTCACAGGTACGCCCAGCTCGATGTTAGCGATGCACTCTATGGGCGACACGAGGTCGTAGATGATTTGTCCGTTGCCGATGCGGATGTTCTCTGCGTGGAAGTCGCCTTCGTGGCGCGAGTAGTCGTAGCGGCGCACGCCTTCCTGGAGGCGTTGCTCAAATTTGAGTCCCTTGTGTGCGACGATGGCTCCGCCGGGCTGTATGAGCGAGGTGTAGTGGCTGAAGCTTTCGAGGTAAGCTGCTTCCGTGCCATAGATATCGAGGTGGTCGGCGTCGGCCGAGGTGATGAGCGTGGCATAGGGGCGAAGGTGGTGGAACGAGCGGTCGAACTCATCGGCTTCGATGACTACAAAGTCGCTCTGAGCGTTGAGCAGATAGTTCGTGCCGTAGTTCTTCGTGATGCCACCTAAAAAAGCATTACAACCCACGCTGCTTTCGTGGAGCAGGTGGGCGGTCATAGCGGAGGTTGTGGTCTTTCCGTGTGTGCCGGCGCAGCAGAGACCTTTCATTTGGCGCGTCAGCAGTCCCAGGACCTCTGCTCTTTTTTTTATGTCGAAGCCCTCTGCGCGGAAGTAGCTCAGCTCTGCGTGGGTCGAGGGAATGGCCGGGGTGAATACCACCAGCGTGTTTTCTTTGTTCTTGAAACTATCGGGGATGAGCGCTACGTCGTCGTCATAGTGGATGGCGGCGCCCTCGCTACAAAGTCGGTTGGTGAGTTCGCAAGGGGTGCGGTCGTAGCCGGCTACGTTCTTTCCTTGTGAAAGGAAGTAGCGCACGAGTGCGCTCATGCCGATTCCGCCGGCTCCGATGAAGTATATGTTGTCGATCATTCGTGGATGTGCGTGTGTAGTGGTTGGTATGTGGCGAGGTTTGCTCAGTTGCCGGCCAGGCGGAGTACTTCGTCGGCGATGTCGGCAGCGGCATTGGGCTTCGCCATGAGTTTGATGTTGTCGCTAAGGTCCTTGAGCTGGAGCGGTTCTTGCACCAAGGCTATGGCACGCGGTATCAACTGCTGCTTGGCGTCGGCATCCTTGATGTAGATGGCGGCATGCTTGTTGACGAGTGCGAGCGCGTTTTTCGTTTGGTGGTCTTCGGCCACGTTGGGCGAGGGCACGAGTATCACGGGCTTGCCCAGCAGGCAAAATTCGGAGATGCTTCCGGCTCCGGCGCGCGAGATGACGAGGTCGGCCACCTTGTAGGCTGCGTTCATGTCGGAGATGAAGTCGGTGACGACTAAGTTCTCGGGTTGTCCGCAGCGGCGCAGGGCTTCTTGGATTTCGGTGCTGTAGAATTTGCCGGTCTGCCAGATGAATTGCACCTCTTCCTGCTGGCGGATGAGTTCGATGGTGGAGAGTACGCTTTCGTTGATGGTGCGCGCTCCGAGCGAACCACCAATGATGAGCACAGTGCGCTTGCGTTCTTCAAGGCCGAATGCAGCGATGGCTTCGGCGTAGTTCATCGTGTCGTCGAGCAGTGTTTGGCGCACGGGGTTACCGGTGAAGACAATGTTCTCCTTGGGGAAGAAGCGCTCCATGCCTTCGTAGGCCACGCATATTTTGTGGGCCGACTTGGCTAAGAGTTTGTTGGTGACGCCTGCGTAGGAGTTTTGCTCCTGTATGAGCGTGGGTATGCCTAAGTGGGCTGCCATGTTGAGCGTTGGACCGCTGGCATAGCCGCCTACGCCTACTACGACGTCGGGCTGGAATTCCTGCAACAGCTTCTTTGCCATGCGTCGGCTCTTCATCAGGTTCCAAAGCACCTTGATGTTCTTAAAGATATTTTTGCGGTCGAAGCCCTGCACGGGTAAACCTACAATTTCGTAGCCGGCAGCAGGCACGCGCTGCATCTCCATGCGTCCTTCGGCGCCTACGAAGAGAATTTTAGCTTCGGGGCAGCGTTCGCGCACGGCGTTAGCAATCGAAATGGCGGGGAAGATGTGTCCTCCCGTTCCGCCACCACTTATGACAACTTTTAAATCGTTCATTCCAATTAACCTGTCCGTTCGTTTTTTAGATAAAGAAAATCCCTCTAATGCAAGAATTTTCATACTATTACGGATTTGTGCAAAGTTAGGAAATGTTTTTGGTATGAGGGCAATGAAAGCGGACGTTTTTTCAGTTTGAAAACTGATTTTTTTGCAAATTCTCCAACCAAGGTTTTGGTGCGTCGCGCGGCTGCTTAAAAATGGAGGGCGGAGGTCGGATTTAGGAATGATGTGTGCAGGCTTGAATGGGACAAAAATGGAGTTGCGTACAGCGGAGGTTAACTGAATTTCCGGAATGTTTTTTGACAAAATTACGCTTTACCGGATTTTAACATTTGTTTACAATTCGCGAGCAACAACTTTTTTTGTATTTTTTTCGGAAAACGAGGTTTTCACGCCTATGTCGCACTGATTTTTGCTCAAATCGGCCATTTTTTTGCCGAAAATCGTCTCGAAATTCACAACATCCGACCTTCTTCGAACAACATCGGACCTTGTTTTAACAACATCAAAGCTTGTTTTAACAACCTTTGACCTTGTTTTTGCCCATTTTGAGCCAAAAAAAGGGAGAAACCGCGTGGCTTCTCCCTTGTAGTACAAAGATACAACAAAATTTCTTGAAATCCAAATCGGGAAAAAAGTGTTAATTAACATCTCTTAACAATTTAACTCTGCATTTTGCAATCTCACACTCTCGAAAACGCCCGTTTTGCGCATCGCCGATTTCTGTCTCCAAAACGAAAAGGCCGATTGTTTTTGATGCCTAACTCGCTGTGTATTATCTTTGTGCGAAGATGGGTGAGAAATTGGAAAATTTCCTGCTGCGCATGTTTCAACAGAGAGTGCCGATTTTGTAGCTGCATCATGCTCTTGGGTTGAGCAAAGTGTAGTCTGCGTGAGGGTTAGGACAATGGTGCGTAGGTTGTCGTAGGGGCGTTATTCGGCTTGTAGCTCTTCCGTTTGCGATTGCTCTTTGTGGTGCGCATAGATGTCGAGCTCTTTTTTGAGTTTGGCAAATGCCCATGCAATGAGGGTGGCGTCGTCGAGGAGTCCGGCGGGCAGAAAGTCGGGCACGAAGTCGAGTGGTGAGGCTACGTAGAGCAGCGTGGCGACGATGAAAATGAGTGATGCGAGGTTGTAGCCGCTATAATTTCCGGTAGCGACGTCGCGCACGTAGGCGGCAAGCAAACTGAGCTTTGAGCGCACGCTGCGCAGTCCGCCTTTGCCAAGCATTGAGCGCACAAGGGCAGCTATCTCTTGGAGTTTCTTAGGGTTGGAGCAAACGGCCTTGGCGCGTTCTATCCATGCCGACTTGGTGAATCGTCGGATAAGGCTTTGCTTGTTCATCGTGGTGAGGAAAGAAAAAGCTGTGCCTTAACAGAGCGTTAGGCACAGCTTAGGTTATCTTAGGTGCTTGCCCGAGGGCAAACTACGCTTTAGAGTGAGTGGTTGATTGTACGTGAGAGTACGTCGAGCTGCTGTTCGCGAGTCAACTTCACGAAGTTCACAGCATAACCGCTGACACGGATAGTGAGCTGTGGGTACTTTTCGGGATGTTCCATAGCATCAACGAGGAGTTCGCGGTCGAAGACGTTCACATTGAGGTGGTGACCACCATCGGGAGTGAAGTAGCCGTCCATGAGGTTTACGAGGTTGTCAACCTGTACTTCCTTAGTCTTACCGAGCGTTGCGGGAGAGATTGCGAATGTGTAAGAGATACCGTCCTGTGAGTGCTGGAAGGGGAGCTTCGCTACAGAAGCGAGAGCAGCAACCGCACCCTTAGTGTCGCGACCGTTCATGGGGTTAGCACCGGGAGCGAAGGGAACGCCTGCGGGACGACCGTCGGGAGTAGCACCAGTGTTCTTACCATATACTACGTTAGAAGTAATAGTGAGGACAGACTGAGTGGGCTTCGCGTTGCGGTAAGTTTCGTGCTGACGCATGAATTCCATGAACTTTTCAGTTACCATGAGCGCGATAGCATCGGTCTGAGCGTTGTTGTTACCGTAGGGTACGTATTCGCCTTCGTTTTCGAAGCCTACAGCCAAGCCACGTTCGTCACGGATGATGCGAACCTTGCCGAACTTGATTGCAGCGAGCGAGTCAGTAACGATAGAAAGACCTGCGATACCTGTAGCGCGAGTGCGTTCAACGTCGCCATCGTGGAGCGCGAGTTCGAATGCTTCGTAGTTGTACTTGTCGTGCATGTAGTGAATGATCTTGAGTGCATTCACGTACACCTTAGCCAACCAACGCATCATCTGTTCGAATTTGCGCATTACTTCTTCGTATTCGAGGTAGTCGCCTGTGATGGGAGCAAATTCGGGAGAAATCTGGTGGCCGGAAACTTCGTCGCGACCGCCGTTGATAGCGTAGAGCAAGCACTTAGCGAGGTTAGCACGAGCGCCGAAGAACTGCATCTGCTTACCAATCTTCATGGGGCTCACGCAGCATGCGATACCGTAGTCATCACCGTAGTCGGGACGCATGAGGTCGTCGTTTTCGTACTGGATAGCGCTTGTTTGGATTGACATCTTAGCGCAGAACTTCTTCCAAGCTTCGGGGAGCTTGTTGGCCCAGAGCACAGTGAGGTTAGGTTCGGGCGCGGGACCGAGGTTCTGGAGCGTGTGGAGGAAGCGGAAGCTTGTCTTTGTCACAAGTGTGCGTCCGTCGCTGCCCATACCGCCGATAGATTCTGTTACCCAAACAGGGTCACCTGAGAAGAGGTCGTTGTATTCGGGTGTGCGGAGGAAGCGAACGATACGGAGCTTGATGATAAGCTGGTCGATGAGTTCCTGAGCTTCTTCTTCAGTAAGCTTGCCTTCCTTGAGGTCCTTTTCAATGAAGATGTCGAGGAATGTAGATACGCGACCGAGCGACATAGCTGCGCCGTCCTGGTCCTTAACAGCTGCGAGGTATGCAAAATATACGAACTGAACAGCTTCGCGAGCGTCCTGAGCGGGGCGTGTAACGTCGAAACCGTAAGATTCGCACATTGTTACGAAAGCTTTGAGCGCGTTAATTTGCTCTGTAGTTTCTTCACGCTTCTGGATGCACTCTTCAGTCATTTCCTGAATTTCGAGACGTTCGAGGAAACGCTTCTTTTCTTCGATAAGGTTGTTTGTACCGTAGAGGGCTACGCGGCGGTAGTCACCGATGATACGGCCACGACCGTAAGCGTCGGGCAAACCTGTGATGATGTGAGAGTGGCGTGCAGCGCGGATGTCGGCTGTATAAGCTGAGAACACACCTTCGTTGTGTGTCTTGCGGTAGCGAGTAAAGATGTGCTTAGTTTCGGGGTCGAGTTCGTAGCCGTAAGCCTTGAGTGCGCTTTCCACCATGCGGATACCGCCCTTGGGGAAAATACCGCGCTTCAAGGGAGCGTCAGTCTGAAGACCTACGATAACTTCGTTTTCCTTATCGATATAGCCTGCGCCGTAAGTGTCGATGCTCTGGGGGAACTTTGTTTCAGCGTCGTAAACGCCCTTTTCGCGTTCAACCTTGAACATTTCGCTCAACTGATTCCAAATCTTAAGCGTGCGTTCTGTAGGACCAACAAGGAAACTTTCATCACCTTCATAGGGTGTGTAGTTGTGCTGAATAAAGTCACGAACGTTGATTTCACGCTTCCAAATGAAGCCTTCAAATGCTTCTACACAATTAGATAATTTCATATACTTTAAAATAAAGTTAGTTGTTTCTTCAAAAAATGATTCTCATAAAAACACTGCGTCAATCGAAAA
>JAFOWI010000080.1 GCA_017425985.1 Bacteroidaceae bacterium
AAGCACTTTCGGGAGTCCCGAGAACGAAAAAGTAATTACTTTCGGACTTTCGGAGGTCCCGAGAACGAAAAAGTAATTACTTTCGGGCTTTCGGGGGTCCCGGAAAAGAAAAAGTAATTACTTTCGGGCTTTCGGGGGTCCCGGAAATGAAAAAGTAATTACTTTCGGACTTTCGGGGGTCCCGGAAATGAAAAAGTAATTACTTTCAGACTTTCGGGGGTCCCGGAAACGCAAAAGTAATTACTTTCGGACTTTCGGGGGTCCCGGAAATGAAAAAGTAATTACTTTCGGGCTTTCGGGGGTCCCGGAAACGAGAAAGTAATTACTTTCGGGCTTTCGGATTGTACTAAAACAATCTTCAAAATGACGAGCACTTTCAGTCACCGTCGCTCCATGCAAAAAGCCGGGCACATAGCTTTGTCCCTCAAGAAAAAATACATATTTTTGCAATGCTAATGCTTAGATTGAGAGTATCCCCCGTCAGGCAGACGCAAACAATTTTATAATTCGTCATGCTATGTGCAAAGCGCTAATCTCCGTCTTCAAATTCTACCGCAACGGCTTCGCGTCGATGACGTGGGGCCGAACGCTGTGGTTCATCATACTGGTAAAGCTGGCCATCATGTTCCTGATTCTGCGCATATTCTTTTTCCAACCCACGCTGCAAGGCAACGAAGCCGAGAAAGCCGACGCTGTAGGCAGCCGACTGACGAACACGGAGCAGTCCTGAAGAGACGACTCGCGAGCGAAGCCCCCATCTCGGCTGAAATCAACCGCACATCTATTCGCAAAAAACAACTCATATTTTTTTAAACAACAAATCAAACACATCTTTTATCATGTACTCTCCCATCCTACTTTCTGCCGTCGATCCGGGAATGATTGACTGGGCGCGTGCACAATTTGCACTCACGGCTTGCTACCACTGGATATTCGTGCCGCTCACGCTGGGGCTGGCGGTTGTGATGGCTTGCGCCGAAAGCATTTACTACATCCGCAAGGACGACTTTTGGCGTCAGACGGCTCAGTTCTGGCAAAAGCTTTTCGGCATCAACTTTGCCATAGGCGTAGCTACGGGCATCATCCTTGAATTTGAGTTTGGCACCAACTGGAGCAACTATTCGTGGATTGTGGGCGACATCTTTGGCGCTCCGCTCGCCATCGAAGGCATCCTGGCGTTCTTCATGGAAGCCACATTCGTAGCCGTAATGTTCTTCGGTTGGGACAAAGTGAGCAAAGGCTTTCACCTCGCAGCCACTTGGCTCACAGGCATCGGCGCAACGCTCTCGGCATGGTGGATACTCGTGGCCAACAGCTGGATGCAACACCCCGTGGGCATGCACTTCAACCCCGACACCGTGCGCAACGAAATGATGGACTTCTTCGCAATCGCCTTTTCGGGCGAGGCGCTCACTAAGTTTCTCCACACCGTGATGAGCGGCTGGATGACGGGAGCCGTCTTCGCATTAGGCGTATGCGCATGGTTCCTGCTCAAAGGCCGCAACAAGCGCATGGCTACCGAAAGCGCACGCCTCAGCGCCATCATCGGACTGATAGCAACGCTGGCAACACTCGCCACGGGCGACAAGTCGGGCGTACACGTGGCCAACAATCAGCCGGCAAAATTTGCTGCCATGGAAGGACTCGAACAGGGCGGCAAGGGCGTAGGCCTCAGCATCGTTCCGGGCATCGAAGTTCCGAATATGCTCTCGTTCCTTGCCACGCGCGATGCCGAAGGATTCGTCCCCGGATTCAACGAAATTCTGCACACCGGCTACACCACTCACGACGGCATCGAAGTACCCTCTGCTGTTGAAAAGATGGAGCGCGGAAAGTTGGCGCTCAAGGGCTTCACCGACTATCGCCAGCTCAAGGACTCGAACGCCGACGCTGCAGCTGAAGCCCGTAAACTCTTCGACGAACATGCGGACTATTTCGGCTACGGCTACATCAAGACGACTGACGAATTAATCCCCCCGACAGGCATTGTTTACTGGGCATTTCGCATCATGGTAGGCGGCGGCATGTACATCATGCTGGCATTGCTCCTTGCGCTGTTCTACCTCAAGCGCGGACTGCTTGGCGAGTCAAAATGGGTGCTCTACGCCCTGATAGGAGCAGTGCCCCTCGTTTACCTTGCCGGCCAATGCGGATGGATTGTGGCTGAAGTAGGTCGCCAACCTTGGGCCATTCAGGACCTGCTCCCCGTAGGCATTGCAGCTTCGCAACTGTCACAAACGGCAGTCATTACAACCTTCTGCATCTTCGCAGTGCTCTTCACACTATTGCTTGCAGTCGAAGTAAGAATCATGTGCAAAGCCATTTCCGAACACAAACAATAAACCATCAGTTCCC
>JAFOWI010000003.1 GCA_017425985.1 Bacteroidaceae bacterium
GATTACACCAAACATATTTTTTATAGAAAGGATAAGGATGATTTATTAAAAAACTCTAGTCTTCCGCTCTCGCATGCTTCACTGATTAAAAAATATATTTTAGAAAACCTATGACAAACGAAAATCAATATTGCTACCGCTACCCCCACCCTGCGGTGACTACCGACTGCGTTATCTTCGGATTTGACGGCGAACGCCTGCAAGTGCTCCTTATTGAAAGAGGCATTGAACCCTTCAAGGGCAAATGGGCTTTTCCCGGGGGATTTATTAAAATGGACGAATCTGCCGAAGAGGGTGCTCTGCGTGAATTGCACGAAGAGACGGGACTGGACAATGCGTACATCGAGCAGTTTCACACCTTCAGCGACCCCAACCGCGACCCGCGCGAAAGGGTTATCACCATTGCCTATCTCGCACTCGTAAGACTTCAGGAAGTCAAGGCGGGCGACGATGCCGCAGCTGCCCGCTGGTTCCCGATTGACGAAATTCCCTCCTTGGCGTTCGACCACGACTACATCTTGCGAATCGCCTTGCAACGCCTGCGCGAACAGCTCCACTTCCACCCCATCGGTTTTGAACTCCTACCCGAAAAGTTCACCATGAAGGAACTGCAAACGCTCTACGAATCCATCCTCGGCGTCAGTTTCGACCGCCGCAATTTCTCAAAGAAAATGATGCACCTCGAGCTGCTCATCGAACTTGACGAAACCGTTTGGCCCACTCGCAAGCGCGAGGCGAAACTCTTTAAGTTTAACAGCAATAAATATGCCGAACTCAAGCAACGAAGTTTCCGCATTGAATTCTAACCTTTCACAAATAGACACTTATGTTAGGCGCCATTATCGGTGACATCGTTGGCTCACGATTTGAGTTCAACAACACCAACAGACTTGACTTTGAACTATTCACCCCCGAATGTAGTTTCACGGACGACACCATTTGCACGATTGCCATCGCTAATGCCCTAACCTCGGGCGACAAGAATTACAAAGAAGAACTACATCGTTGGTGCAACGCACACCGCTTCCCAATGGGAGGTTACGGCGGTTCGTTCGCACGCTGGGTAGCCTCAAGCAATCCGCAACCTTACAACTCCTTCGGCAACGGTTCTGCCATGCGCGTAGCTGCCATCGGATGGTGGTTTGACACACTTGAAGAAGTGCAAGCCGAAGCCGAAAAGACCGCCCTCCCCACCCACAACCACCCCGAGGGCATCAAAGGGGCGGTAGCAACAGCAACGGCTATTTTCCTGGCACGCAAACACGGAAAGGAATCTATGCTTACCGCCCTAAAGGACTTCTACCCCACGTGGGTGGAACCACAATTAGGCAAAAATCCCTTTAACGAAACCTGCCAAGGCACGTTGCCCGTTGTCCTCGGCATTCTCAACAAAGCCCATAATTTTGAGGAAGCCCTACGCTACGCCATTGCCGTTGGGGGCGACAGCGACACCATCGGGGCTATTGTCGGGTCTATTTCCGAAGCCATCTGGGGCATTCCCGAAGAAATTGCTCAAACCGCACTCAGTTACTTACCCGAAACGATGCGCAAGGTTATTACAGATTTCCACTATGCGTTGAAGCAACCGACCAACAGCGCAACTTCCTCCATAACCACCTACGACCTCAACCGCTTCATTGAAGCACAAGAACGCGACTACACCACCGCCCTCCACGAAATACAGAACGGCAGAAAGGTGAGCCACTGGATTTGGTACATCTTCCCCCAACGAAAGGGACTTGGACACAGCCACAACTCTAAATTCTACGCACTTGATGGCGTTGAAGAAGCCCGTGCCTACCTAGAGCACCCCATCCTGGGCGAACGTCTCCGCACCATCTGCCGTGCCCTCCTCACTCATGCCGGCAAGCGCGACATTGAGCACATCATGGGCAGTCAGATCGACGTCATCAAACTCCAATCATCCATGAACATCTTCAACAAGGTTGCACCAGGAGACGTCTTCCAACAGGTGCTTGATGCTTTTTTCTAAAGAATCCGGACTTCACACCGCTACATGCAACAAGAAAATCCTAACTTTGGGGAACGAAAACTCAAAGGGTGCGAAACGCACGAATGTTTCGCACCTTTTTTAGCTTCAATATTTATGACTAAAGAGAAAAACGAACTCGTGATGCGCCAATTCCTGCAACTGGCTTACGACTTCAGCTACATACCCACATTCGAGAGCAAGATTAATCCCGACCTGAACACCTTGCTTCCGGAAATCAATCAACTGATGATTGATTCGCTGGACTCGTGGTTCGACACCGAGGGACGCGAGTTTTCGGAGGACCACCGCCGCAAGACGTCCATCCGTTTTTGCCTAACGCTGGGTGTAGGCGCCACGTGGTTTTTCTATCAACCAAAGGAGCCTATCGATGCGCACGCACTGTTCAACCTCATGGCTGCGCCACGCGGCGAGGACGCTATGGACGAGTACATCGAGGACGCCGTTGGCTTATGGTTTTCGAGCGACTCCGACAAGCATTCGCAATGGCTGGCGCTTTGCGACTACTGCTACGAAGTGGCGCTGACGCATTACGACTGGACCATCGCTACCAACAAATTCAGCGCCTGCCTCACAGCCATGCAAGCCGGAACGGTCATCGGTTTTGGCATGCTGATACAAAGAAGAACGCGGGCGCCCTACAATGGCGACTTTGAGTGGGACTTCAACGTGTGGGGCAACATCATCGGCGTTCCCGATAGCGACATGCCCAAGACTTTTGACACATGGATAAGAACGTGCCTCCAGACGGGACAGCCCATCGGTGGTAATTTCATTTCCTCGCCCAAGGAGAACACCGAATTCGAACACACCGTGAAGTGCTACCACCAATACAGCAACTTCGTCAACACAGGGCTTTCGTCCATCGTAGAAATCAACGACGATTCGCCGGAATTGATTGCGATTGTGCCCAACATCGACTCCATGCGCACACAAAATCTTATCATCGAAAAAGTATATGAGCGCATGAATGGCGCAGAGGCCTGCATCACTGCTTGCTTTGCCGACGACCCCTCGATGCGAATCACTTTCTACGACACGGAATATCTAAGGAACCGCGACCAATACTTCATTGGGCAATGCTACGTGTTCGACCTCTATGGCATAGCCTACAACGCAACGATTGTTCCGTCCCGCCTGCGCAGCTGCCGCTTGAAGAAGACTACCGCCGGGCGCCCAACCCCTCAAATTCAGGACTGCTCAATCGATGCGCTACACTCCTTCATTCAGATTGGCAACCCTCACCCCGAAGTATGCCGTTTCAGAGCGCCCATCCGGGAGGTTTACAACGACCTCGACGTCACCATGCTTTCGCTCTACGAAGTGGAAGTAGGTATCCCCTACAGCAATCCCCGCACCGACAGGAAGCACGACCTTTCCGTATTCATCCCCACCTACCAGATTCCCGACGGCGCAATCACCCTCAGCAAGGGCACACCCATTGAAGGCACGCTCATCCTCATGGGAAAGATGCGCGTGAACGTCAACTTCGACGAACGCCCCTGCACAGAGGTTCACTCCTTCACGCCGCTCACGCCGGGCGGAACGGCTCGCCGCTTTGTGCACAAATGCAAGTCGGACGACGTAGGCAAGGAGATGAGCGCAGCCGAGCGAAAGACTTTTGCCAAAAAAGTGATGAAGCAATTCCTGGGCGAAGAGCTCGAACCGCCATTTGAAAAAGACGGTCCCGACTTCCTGGCTTCGCGCCACCGCTGCATGTGGATAAAGACGGACGAAGCCTACGACGCAGCCGAGCGATTCAAGCAAGAGGACATCATTCCCAGATTGATTTACTATTACCAAACGGGGCGCATTCCCCTCATGGTGTACGTTTCGCTCTACGACGAACAGGGGCAACAATGCCAGTGGCTGAAGGGCGGCACCTACACAGCGCAAGTCCACTACGGCTCTATGCTTCCCGGACAACGCATGGCGCCGCGCGAGGCCTACAAGCACGAAATGCTGATGAGCGTTCTCGTCAACGCATTCCAAAGCCTACACATCTTTCCCCTCAGCAAATTGCTCCACAAAAATCTGCACTACACCTCGCCCAACCTCCCCGACCCCATCATCACGCGCGAAGAATTCCTCATCTACATCGAAGGCGTCTTCGAAGCCAACCGCACAGCGCCCGAAGGTCCCCTCAAAGCCGAGATGAAATTTGAAGACGAAAATCCTTACATCGAACTCACTTACCCCGAAGGAACCATCGACCGCGTAGATGCCAAAACGCACCACTGCCTCATCACAGAAATTAGCATCCGCAACGTGAAGCGTGGGAAAATGGCGAATAAATAAAAAGGCGTAGCCTTAAAATAGTAGACGAGTTATTAGGTACGAGTAGACGAGATGGTTTGACTCAAACGCTTGCTTGCACGCTGCATAGCCTTAAAACCTCACGAGCGAAGCGAACTTATAACCTAAAATAGTAGACGAGTTATTAGGTACGAGTTGACGAGAGGGTCAGACTCGACTGCTTGCTTGTGCGCTGCAAGGCAGTTGTACTCTGTACTCTGTTCTCTGTACTCTATTAGTTGTACTCTGTACTCTGTTCTCTGTACTCTGTTCTCTGTACTCTATCCCCCCTCCTTCCCTATGAAAATCCCCGGACTCAGTTTTTCCCTAAAGCGCGCCTTGGGCATCTCCGAAGCGAAGCGCAAAATCTCTAAGAAGACAGGTATTCCCCTTACCAAAAGCGGACTGGAGCGCAAGATTGGCGCTGCCATCATTAAGGCGATTTTTAAGAAATAATCTCCCCCCATGTACCAAAAATTCATCATCACCCACGAAGGCGTCCTCAAGTTCGGACACGTCTATATGCACCGCGACCTCCTCGCGTGGAACGAGGAATGCACCTACGGCGGCGGACTATGGAAAATCGACGAAAGTCGTGGTGCCATTCTGCTCTACGGCCGCTCCTTCGACTTCGGTCCGCCCGACTTCAGCGGACTCAAGCGCATCGATTGGAGCACACTCGGCGGAAAACCACGTCCCCTATACTTCCTACCCCGTTGGCCCAACGAAGATTGCCTTGAACCAATTAATTAACTCAACTTTCGCAAGCTTCAGTTGAATCAGGTTATGAGGTTGTTAGGTCGCTACGCTTTAAGGTTTTGAGGGCTATCCAGACTGTTTATACAAACAAAAGGGGAGTCCCAAACCCTGCACAGCCCCTCAAAACCTCACAACCTCAAAGCGTAGCGACCTTAAAACCTTAAATATGAACATCGAAACCGTACGCGAATATTGCCTCTCCCTACCCTTCGCCACCGAGGACTTCCCCTTCGACGAAACCACCCTTGCCTTTCGCATCGGAGGGCGCATCTTTGCGATGCTCGACCTTGAACGCACCGAATGGTTCGTACTCAAATGCCAACCCGACTACGCCATAGAACTGCGCGACCGCCATCCCGAAATCACAGGCGCATGGCACATGAACAAAAAGCACTGGAACCAACTCAACCTCTACGGCACACTCACCGATGACCTCGTACAAAGCCTCATCCGCCACAGCTACAACGAAGTCGTAAAGAAAATTCCACGCCGCACACGCGAAGAACTCCACATCGCGCTCATCCCCTGACGCACAATTCCTAATACAAACCCACCACTCCCCCTTTCGCACCCCACCCCATGCTCGCCCTCATCATCTACGCCCTCTTAGCGCTCAACCTCATCACCTTCATCATCTACGGCATCGACAAGCACAAAGCCAAGAAAGCGAAGTGGCGCATCCCCGAATCCACCCTCATCCTGCTTGCCCTCATCGGCGGCAGCATCGGCGCATGGCTCGGCATCAAAGCATGGCGCCACAAGACGCAACACCCCAAGTTCTACATCGGCATCCCCCTGATTATTACGGGGCAAATCATCCTACTGATATATCTAATAAAAGCCTATACCTGAGCAATCAAGTATAGGCTTTTCTAATGGCGTTCGAATGGCATTCGGATGGCATTCAAACGCCGTTCGTAATGCTTTATTTATGGGAATAATATAGAAGTTTACCCTCTACTACAGACCCCTCCGCCCTTTGGGCATTTGACCTCGCAACCTCGGTCTTCCTCCTCGTAAGGCATAGTATAAACAAGTTTATCCTCTGC
>JAFOWI010000081.1 GCA_017425985.1 Bacteroidaceae bacterium
GAGGTGCCACTTACCGAAGGCCGCCGTCCTGTAGCCCGCCTCCTTAAATACGTCGGCAACGGTCGTCTGCTCGGGCGCAATAATCATGCCCGCATCACCCGCCGCCACGTCCGTACCCGCCTTGCGCCAAGGATACTGACCCGTGAGCAAGGAATAACGCGAAGGCGTACTCGTAGCCGCCACGGCATGCGCATTCGTGAAGCGCACACCATTTTCCGACAAGCGGTTCACATTCGGCGTCCTCACGCCCTTGGCGCCATAACATTCCAAGTCGCCAAAGCCCAAGTCATCCGCATAAATCATCACCACATTCGGGCGCATCTTCAAATACGGTTCCACATCCGCACGCTCCTGCGCTATCATCGGTTCCGAAAGCGCCGCCAGCGTTAACATTCCAAGTGTCGTGTTTTTCATATTAAAAGGGATTTTTGTTATTGTAATTTACGCATTGTGCTGATTAATCAAATTGACCACCACCTTCACCATCACATCCTTCTCCTCCGTTCGGCTCTCGGCAATCATCAGTGTGAGCGCCACAAGGGTATTATCAGCAATGCGCTTGGTGCCATCAGGGCGATAGAGGACCCCGTTATTGTTCAAAAACCATAGAAACAGGGTGGCGGCAATGCGCTTATTGCCATCGCTGAATGAGTGGTTCTTGGTTACGAGGTAGAGTAACATAGCAGCCTTTTCTTCTACCGAGGGATAGAGTTCTTCACCTCCGAAGGTTTGATATATCTGTCCGATGCTACTCTTGAAGGAATCGTCCTTTTCGTTGCCAAACCATTGACTACCGCCAAATTTGGTGTGGAGGCGACGTATCTCGACCATGGCATTTTCATAGGTGGCGTGGAAGGGCGTTTCGGGCGTTGTAGTGCGCTCAATAGCGAGGCGTTCATAGTCGTAATTGTCGAGTGTATCGAGGGCGTAGGTGTAGTCCACCACCACATCAAAGAGCGCTTGCCCGTCGGTCGTTTGAGTAATGTCTTGACTCTGAAGTGTGCGACCTACGACCTGCACCAATTGGCGAAGTTCGCCCAACTGATCACGACGCATGCGGTCGTTTACGGCATAGCCTTTCAAAAGGTAGTCCTTCAAAATCTTGTTCGCCCATTTGCGGAATTGTACCCCGCGCTGGCTCTTCACACGATAACCAACGGAGATGATGACGTCAAGGTTGTAGATAACCACCTCTTGCACCTGTACTTTTCCCTCTATAGCACCATGTCGAGTGGTATGTGCAAATTTTGCACATACCTCTTCGGGGTTCAACTCGCCTTCCTTAAACACATTAGCGATGTGTCGCCCAATAGCAGTTCTGTCTTTCTGAAACAGCTCTGCCATCTGCGCCTGTGTGAGCCACACCGTGTCGTTCTCCATACGGACATCAACTTGTGTCTGTCCGTCTTCAGATTGATAGATTATTATCTCGTTGTTTTTGTTCGTCATACGTTTAACACCCAAAAATCCCAAATCTTCACATCAAGGGTTTGTTTGATTGGACAAAGATACGAAATAAATTAACGATTAACGATTAAGGTTTAAAATTTAACGATTAAGGTTGAACGATCTTTCAACTCTCAACTCCCCGCCTCCCCAATAAATTGCTCGATGACTCGTACTTGTCGGTGGGTAAGAATGCGTTGGTTGTCGCGATAGCCGAGGGCGGTGAGCGCTTTGTATAGTCCGCCCGTAATGCGGAGTTCTTCGCGGAAGAGGCGCAGGGCGGCTCTATAACCTCGGTCGGGGTAATAGCTCATGGCGAGGCGGCCAAATTGGTAGGACGGGTGCTTGCGCTTGCTTTTGGGGAACTTAATGTGGGTGATCATAAGAGTTGATAGTTTAGAGTTGAGGGCGAGGGCTCTGAGAACTCTGAGAACTCCGAAGACTCCGAGAACTCTGAGGACTCTGAGGACTCTGAGGACTCTGAGAACTCCGAGCCCTCCGAAAAAAATAATTTCTGTAAAACTGTAAAACTGTAAAGGCCTTAGGTGCCTGCTCTTTGTTTCCCGAGGTAAATGTCCGTCTTTCGATAGATTCTCTTTTCGAGTGGCGTTGTGAGCGGGTCGTTGGTGTATTCGATATACCCACGGTGCTTCCAAATGCCGAGCATGGTGCTTAGCGACCCTGTGCGGATGCCGAGGCGCTGGCGGAGTCCTTGTGCCTCTTGTCGGGTGAACTCGTTGGGGAGCAGGTCGAGCAGGTTTTGCGGACCTCGGCGCTCGCGCCCTTGTTCTGCCGTTTCCTGATTGAGAATACTTTCACCGAAAAAGTGCATCTTACACCATAGGTCGTACTTCAATGACCAACGTACAAAGTGTTCAATCGTCTTGTCCCACTTCTCGCCTTGCGCCACGTAGAGCACCATCGCTTTGAGGTAGGCAATCACGTTGGCACGATACGAAAGGTTCTCATACACACGACTTTGCGAGAGTCGTGAGAAGTCGGCACACTCCTCCATCAACTTTTTTGCCAAGGTGCGTGCTTGCGGACAATCTATGAGTCCTCGAGCATTGTTCAGGCGCTCAATGTAGGGGCGAAGTTCCTCGTCAAATCCCTTGTCATAGGTGCCATAGACGGGCATTTCGGCTCCGATTTCACGCTCGGGAATGGTGCAGAAGTTGATGCGCGAGATGGGACCGTCGGTAAGCACACTGGCGAAGTAGCGTTGCCCCTTTTGCACGGTGGTCGAGGCGTTCCAGTTGAAGCGGATGCACACACGCTCGCTCACACTTCCCGTGCCCACACGCGTTTGTCCGTAGGAGTTGCCAGGGTCGAACGCCAGGCACATGATTTGGAATTGCGCCTTGCTTCGGGCGGACGTTTTGAGGGCGTCAAATTGGTCAATCTCGTTCATGCGGGTGTATAGAAAGCGCTCCTCGGCGTCGGCAAGGCGTTGCACGAAGGCGGCATTCGTCATGTCGGGGTCAATCTCCTGAATGACGAGTCCTTCGGGTCGGCATCGCTTATCCTTATTCGCCCCCTTGGTTTGCATCTCGCGCTTCCATTCACGCTCACGGCGCAGGTTGTCGAGGTCGCGTCGGCGAATGTCCGCCATGATGCGGTTGATGGGTTCGGTGATGCAATTCTTCCCCGCTCCCGTTCCTGCCATGAGCACATTCATGAGCGTTGCCTCGTGCTCCACGTTGTCGATATACCTGAAGCGCGTTTGCCACAAGTGTGCCCCCAGTGCGGGAAATACGGCATGCGCCACGGCGGGTTTGTAGAGCGTGGGCGTTTTGCTGATGAGCAAGCGGATGAGTGGAGGCAATGTGCGGGGCATCTTCGGCGGTTGATTATCTGCCATACCATCGCCCTCGGCGTCAGAAGTTTGGCGCTTGCAAATCTCCAGCACACGCTTCATGATTCCTGGTATATAAGGCGTTTGCGAGCGGTTGCATGCACTTTTGATGGTAGCCATCCACTTCTCCCGATTCTCCCCATAGGTGGGCAACACTTGGGCTATCCAATGAGGATCATCATTACACACATAGCGCAGGTGGCACGCCATAGAAAAGATAAAGTTGTTGCGAGAACCGTGGGCAGGCCTCCCGCCCATCTGCTCCTCGAGGATGGCGACAAGGTTGGGGTATTCGAGCGGGGGGAAGGGGTCGGAGGGCTCGGAGGGCTCAGAGGGCTCGGAGGGCTCAGAATACTCAGAGTGCTCAGAGTTCTCAGAGGACTCAGAGTTCTCAGAGTTCTCAGAAAAGAGGGCCTCCTCATCCATCCACATCACATATTCTCTGCTCACGATGAAGGAGCTTCTGGCATAGTCCTTCACGCACACGTCGTAGGTAGTGTCGCCGAGTTGCTCAGCCATCCATGCCTGAGCTCGCGCAAGGTCCATGCCTTTGGGGATGATGAAGATGAGTCGCAAACCTTCGTAACTGGGCGTGATGTGCGCCATGACGATGCCCAGTTCCTCCTTGCGAGGCGCAATCTCCGCCCAGCGCCCTTCGGGATTGGTGATGTGGTCGAGGTCGTAGATGGAGAGTCCTGAGGGGATGGCTTCGGCATTGAGGCGGCGCCCGTTCTTAAAGGTGGCATGAGGTGTGAGGATGGGGAGTTGCTTTTTCAGGTTTCCTTTGAGCGTTTCAAAGTCCTCGGCGGAGCGTTCGCCCCGCATCTTTTGCTCCCAGGCATCGCGGATTTCGGCACAGATGCGCGCCACGTGCGGATTGTCCAGCGCCTGGTTGAGGAGTTCGGGGGTGCACACCTGCACCGCCCTGCTCTTTATGCTTTGAGAGATTCCGAAACTCATGCCACACCTCCTTCTTTCATGATGCCATTCACGAAATCGCTGGCTTTCAAACTCTCGCCAAGGATGGCAAGCCCGGGATGAACATTTGCCTCATCAAGTCCGATGTGGAGCGTGAAGCGCACGGAGTCGTTGTTGATGGACGCACGTCCGTGGGGCAATTTGATGAACTTGCGTGAGGCGCTTTGCGTGTGGCGCTGATGTGCATGGAAGTTACCTTCATGAGGGTTTACCAGGGCAATCGTGCCTTGAATGCGCGTATTGTCTTTCAGGAGCGATGCGTAAATAGCATCAGAGATTTGAAGTTGAATAATCATAGTAGATGAAAGGTTAAAGAAGAAAGGGTTAATGGAGAAAGGAGAAAGGGGCTGCGCGGTGGGAGGAGGCTCTGAGGACTCCGAGGACTCTGAGAACTCTGAAAGCTCCGAGATCTCCGAGAACTCCGAGGAACTCCGAGGGCTCCGCCCCCATTCGTTGATCAACAATGCAAAGTTAAGGCATAAAAAAGGCCGACGGAAATCAAAATCCATCGGCGTAAAGTGTTGTAAAGAAGTTCGGAAAGTTATGGCGCTTTCGTAAAGTTTTTGGAAAGGGATTTGTAAAGTTTTGTAAAGTTTTGGTATTTTTGTAATCGGAGGAAATTTCAGAGCATTCTGAGTAATCGGAGTCCTCGGAATCCTCGGAGGGCTCAGAGTCTTCGGAGGGCTCAGAGATCTCAGAATCTTCGGAAGTCTCGGAGGGCTCAGAGTTCTCAGACCTCACATAGCCTCATAACTTTAATCACCATCAACAAACTTAGCATGAACAATCAGCATCTTTTAAATGATAATCAGAGTGTTCAGAGTAATCAGAATGCTCAGAGTGCTCAGAGTGCTCAGAATCCTCAGAGTTCTCAGAGCTCTCAGAGTTCTCAGAATCCTCAGAGTTCTCAGAGCTCTCAGAGTTCTCAGAATCCTCAGAGCAATCCGAGCTCTCAGAAACTCACCTTCCTCCCCAACCACGGCCATTACCGCAACCTGCGCGTGTATCAGGTGACGGAGATTATTTACGACATCACCTATTACTTCGCTCATCGCTACCTCGCCAAGGGCGACCGCACCGTTGACCAGATGGTTCAAGCCGCGCGCTCGGGCAAGCAAAACATTGCCGAGGGCAATCAAGCCGCCACCACTTCGAGCGAGACGGAAATCAAGCTCACCAATGTGGCAAAGGCGAGTCTCGAGGAACTCCTCGACGACTATGAGGACTACCTCCGCGTGCGCCATCTTGAGCAATGGGGAGCGCTCCACCCGCGCTACGAAGCCATGCGCACCTATGCCCGCTCGGAAAGCATCAAGAGCACCTACGCCCAACATATCCGCAAGATGAACGATGAGGAGATTGCCAACCTCTGCATCACCCTCCTCCATCAAGCCAGCGTCATGCTCCAACGCCTGCTCGAAACCATGCAACACCGCTTCGTCACCGAAGGAGGCATCAAAGAACGCATGTTCAAAGCACGCACCGATTACCGAAACGAGCATCACCCTGAAAAGTGATGAGGAGTGGCTCGGAGGGGCTCGGAGTTTCTCGGAATCCTCAGAGGGCTCAGAAGGCTCGGAGTTCTCGGCGTCCTCAGAGTTCTCGGAGTTCTCGGAGTCCTCAGAGTCCTCGGAGACCTCAAATCATCCTCATCATCTCCATCGCGATGGTATAATATTCATCGAAACGAGCGCCCTGCACGGGAGCGTCGTTGCGGTCCCAGAGGGAGAGGCGCTTCCTGAAGCTCTGGATGTTCATGCGCTGGAGTTGGTCGGTCGTGGGCAGGTAAGGATGTTCGGGCACGGTGTCCTCCACGAGTTCTACGAAACTGGAATAGTCGGCCGCAAAGGAACTCTCCTTATCCACAAGGGCACGATAGACGGCGAACCATTGGCGGCGATTTTTCACGCGCTCGGCAATGCGAATGATGGCACTACGCACAGCCCGTTCGGAAGGTGGCATCACCTCCTGGCGCTCCGCACGCTTCATGATTTTCAGCATCTCGGCAGTAGAGGTGTGAGTCACCACGCGTCGGAGTTCCTTCACTTTGCCAATGATGCGCACGTTCATGTCTTCGGTGAGGTGAATGGGGAGGTACTTCTCATTGCGCGGCAAGAGCCACACGTCGCCCCGCTCATCGCGAAAGAAGGTCTTGACCGTCATGCCGCCATCCACCTCGGCCACAACAACATCGCCATCACGAATGTCAAACAACTCCTCCGTGATTTGCACATGAAGCATATCGCCCTCGTAAATGCCACAATCCACCATCGAGTCGCCCTTGACCCGCACACAAAACAACGAACCACTATTCACCAAACTCCTGGGCACCAGCACGTAGTCGCCCTGACAGACGTCGCCCACTTCTGTGGGAACACCCGCCTGAACCTTGTTCTCATAATACGGAATGACCGCATCACACCATTCCATTTCATACCCAGCCTGCTCAAAGCAGCTAAGCATTGTTGCATTTCTATCTTCCATAAAGCATCATAAATTTTTTGAAAATTTCTAAAACATGGCGCAAAAGTAAAGAGGAATTTTGACACTATATGACAAAATGAAAAATGGAATGTTAAAATTTCAAATAAATTTTCAACTACGCTGATGTTTTTCAAAATATTCTTGGAGCACCCTTTTTTTCTTCACGAAACACATCTTTTCCAATCAAGAAGTTTCGCTTTTTTTTTGCGCTCTAAAAAAAGTCCCCCTTTACAGTTTTACAGTTTTACAGTTATTTTTTTTGATGCATTGTTTGCCCTGAAAAAAGTAAAGAAAATAAGTTATTATATATATAAATATATATAATAAATTTTTTTTGTGGGTAACACGCGGGAAAAGGGGTGTGGAAATAAAAACTGTAAAACTGTAAAACTGTAAACGTGTGTTTTTTAGAGTACAGAGAACAGAGTACAGAGAACAGCTGCCTTGCGGGATAAAAAATGAAATATACTGATTATCATCGATAAACGGCACATTCAGCAAACTTGTTAGAGCAGCTAAATGACAATAAATGAACCGCCGTCAGGGCGACGACGTATCTTTGCACTTGAAAACGGACGGAGAGGCGCCCACCGCCCGTTTCGAGGGAGCTGAAGACTCTGAGGGCTCTGAGCACTCCGAGGACTCTGAGAAACTCCGAGCACTCTGAGGACTCTGAGAACTCTGAGAACTCTGAAAACTCCGAAGGCTCCGAGCACTCCGAGGGCTCCAAGCACTCCGAAAAACGCTCCTTTCTCATCTCTAAATTCTCATTTTCTTTACCATGAACTACCAAGCAAAAATTTCTCTTCCCGCGATGACTAAGTACAACAACGCGGAATTCAGCAACCTCGTAAACCGTATTCACACGCTGCTCTCGGCGCTCAAGGGCAAGGAGGGATTCCCCATCCCTGAAGCCAAGATGCAGGAGCTCAAGGACGTGTGCGACACGATGACCTACGCACTCTCCTACTCGCGCACGATGCCCGAAACCGTAGCCGTCGAGGAGGCGGACAAGAAGCTCGACAAGGTCATCGTCTATTTCCACCGCGCCGTGCGCAATGAGTGCGACTCGCACAACGCTTCGAAGGCTACGGTGGCGCAGGCACTCTACGAAAAGACGCGTCCCTTCGTAGGCATTCAGAGCCTGCCACTCGGGCAACAGGTGGCGACAACCGTGTCGTACCTCGAAATGCTCAAGGACGAGGCGGCAAGCATCGAAGCCGTAGGGCTCACATCGACCATCGAGGAAATGACCCTTGCGCTCGAAATGCTGAAGAATGCGCTCGACACGCGCACCGCGGCTGAGGCAAACACCGTCGTGTCGAAGGCGGCAGAGAATCGTCCTGCCTACTGCTCGCTCGTGGCAGACGTCGTGGCGCTCTTCTACGCCAACGCGCTCATCAACCCTACGGACGCCAACAAGGCGCAGATGAAGAACCTGGAGCAAATCATCACCGACCAGGAAAACGCTCACCGCCTGCGCCGTTCGAAGGCTCAATCGCCCGACGCGCCCGAAGATACACCCGACACTTCACCAGAGGACTCTGCCGAGGACTCCACCGGAAGTTCGTCTGAGGGCGGCACGGAAGGCTCCACGGAGGGCGATGCTCCCAAGGAGTAAAGCGACGGGCTGAAAACTAAGAAAGAGAGAGAGCGGGAGCGCCAATATGCTTGTTGTTATTGACGCTCACCCGCTCTCTCTCTCAATTGGTGTTATATAGATATGTATGTATCGCCCCTCAGGTGCGAGCGATATTCGCTTTTTCCGTGCTTAGCGCACCACCTTAACGGCATGCTTCGCTCCGCTCGCGGCTTCGAACGTCACGATGAAAAGTCCCGTAGTGCTCGTGGGGATGAGCGTTGAACCATCCACGCTAACCTTGCCTACGAGGCGGCCCTGAGCGTCGTGAACCGTAGCTACGGCTCCATGAGCGGCGAGCACGATGCCTTCGGGCGTTGCAAGGGCCTTGCCTGCGCCTTCTGCATCCTCTACTCCGGCGATGCCTGCGGGGGCTTCGTTGAAGTGAGCGGTGGCAACGTTGACAACGGCGCCCGTAGTGGCATCAAGAAGCATGCACACCAATGCGCAATTGCTGATTTCCTTAACGTAAGGTGCGTCGGTGGCGAGGTCGAAAGCGAGCGATTTGCCATAGACTTGCTCGGCCTTGAGCTGAGCCGCGAAGACGCCCGTCTGACCGTTGTAAGCATTGGCAGGGAGAAGCGCACGCGCCACGTGGTTGAACTCGTAGGGATAGACGTTGGCCTTGCCCATAGCGCCACCCTTTTGCCACTCGCCGAGGTCGGCATCCGTTGCGGAGGCAAAGCCGTTCGACTGATAGCCCGCAAGGCCGTCTTCCGTCACGACGCAGAGCACGGCGAGGTCCTCGCCCATCATGTTGATGGCAGGTGTGAGCGTGAGGTTGGCATACAGCTTGCCCTCAGCCTTGTCGTAGAGGGCGGTGAGGTCGAGATCGGCTTCGGCATCGGTAGTGAACTCCTTAGCCACGAGGTCGAGCCAAGCGTCGGCGGTCTTCGAGGTGAAAGTGTAGTCCGTAGTGCCGCCTTCGGTGTAGCTCACCATGGGCGAGCTGACGATGCTTCCGCGCTGAATTCTGCCCGTAGGCGCCGCCGTGAGTCCGAGGAAGTATTGCGCATAGTCGGTCATGCCGCTTTCAAGGGGGTCGCCCGTATAAGTGTGGTAGGCGATGGGGATGAAGCGGTCGGCATAGAGTTGCTGGAGGCGCTCGATGGCAAGGTGGCCCAAGGGGCAGTTTTGGCATCCCATGCCGGTGTTTTCCTCGAGCACAACGCGCTTTGTGGGCTTAAAGGCGAGGTTCTTGATGGCATAGTCGAGTTGTTGCTGGCTCGCGCCGTTGTCGAGAATCGCCTTGACGCTAAAGGCGCATTGCTCGCCGATGGTGAGCTGAAGGGGCTTGGCAAAAGCAAACTCGAAGGGAGCCTGAGCAGAGATGGTTGACTTAGCCGAAACTTCGTCAACGACGTTGCCCTCAGCATCAAGCAGGGCTACGTAAGCCGAAGAATAGGCGGCGGTAGGATTCGTCACGATGAGCGACCCGCGCACCGCTTGCTGAGCCTGTGCCACGACCGTTTCGGGCACACCGGCGAGGGCAATCTGGAAGTCGAACGAGCGGCTGATGCGCACGTTGCCCACGAAGATGGCGCTACCATCGGTGTTCTGATTCGCGAACGCCACGTAGATTTGCTTGCCTGCATACTGCTTGAGGTCGATGCTGAACGATTGCCAATCGTCGGCAAGCGTATTTTCGAGCAATCCGGGGTCGAGCACTTCGTTGACAACGAGGTCGGCATCGGCTTGAATCTTAGCCACGATGGGTGCGCTGAGTTCGTTAATCAGCTCGGGCGTTTCGTAGATATATACGAGCAAGCGGTCGGTAGCCGTGAAGCGATAGCTCTGCGCATCGAAGGTGAGCGTACACTTGGCGTCGGGGATGTAGATGCGGGGCGTCACCATCCAGTCGTCGGACTTTCCGGCAGGCGTGTACATAGAGTGCGACGTAGCGCAGGGATTGGAGTAATCGTCGTCGGCGGCATGAATCCAGGGTATGCCGGGAGCAAAGTTCCATGCCTGCATTTCGGCCGTAGGCGTGAGGCGGTCGCCGTCGTAGAGCATCATGCCCGTCACGCCGCTTTCGAAGGTTTCGATATAGACGTGCGTGTCGTCGGACACAATCGTGCGCTCGTACGAACCTACATAGTTCACCGCCGCTTCGGCACTCTGCGCATAGCCGGCAAGGTCGGTGAGCGCTCCGGCAGGAATCACGATGCGATAGTTGTTGCCCTTATAGAGATTGAGCGAAGCCGTGGGATAGGCCATCACCATGTTGTAGCTTTCGACGGTAGTGCCGGCCACGATGTTGAGCTCCTCAGAAGGGGTTGATTCGTCATTGCAATAGAGCAATGCCTTTGCCCCCTCCTTCACGGCCACGTCGGCATTGAAGGTGAAGATGACAGGGCTTGTGGTCATGTCGATATGGCCCAGCGTGCTGCCCTCGGCGGGGCTTACGGTTTGCATCTCGATGGCCTTGTCGCCCCAACCCTTGTAGCGGAGCGTGATGGCTTGGTTCGTCTTCGTAGCGTCGCCCTCCACACACACTACTCCTGCAGGAATTTCGATGGTGTAGGTGCGGCCCTCTTCGAGCGTCGTCGTGCGGAATCCGATGTTGAGCACACGTGCCGAAGTGTTGTTTACCGCCACCTTGTTGGCAGAGCGCACCACGTTACCAGCATCGTCCTTGAGCACCACGGACGCGGCAGAGCCGAGCACTTCAACGTTGCGCGCAAAGGTGATTGAGAGGTTTGAAATCTTCTGAACGGCGGCTCCGTCGTGGATGGATGGAGCGTAAGTACCAAGGAGATTCACCTGCTCGCAAGCTTCGGCAAACGTCGTGGGGAGCGTCACCTGATAGTTTTCATGGCTGATGTAAGCCAGAGCAGCCATCGTTTTGCAATCGGTAGAAATGCCCACCGCCAAGCCTGTTGCGTCATAGCCGGTGGCCTTATAAAAGTCGATGCCATACACCTGGCTAAGCACTTCGTCGATGCCATACCAGTAGCCACCATGGCGAATGTAGAGCGAGCGGCTGGGATTTACGGCAGGCGTAGCGGCATAAATCGTGCCCTGGTTATCGACCATCACGCAACCCTTGTCGGTGTCCTCGGGCGCATTGAAGTTTTCGAACTTCTTCGTGGGGATGTGATAACGGAAGGGGTTGCGCGTGTCGTTGACAGAATAAACCACGCCAGCCACCCACTCTCCGTTGGGGCTGATGCAAATGCCGTCGAGCGTACGCACGGATTCGTCGCGCACGGTAAACTTGTTGGTAAACGTCGTGAAGTCGAAGGCAATGGCGTCCCACTTCTTCTCCTCGCGGTCGTAGTAAAAGTACATCACGTCGGCAGGATAGCTATAGCTTACGCATCCCACGATGTAGCGTGCATCGGCAGAGATACCCGTGAAGCGCACCATCTGCTGATAGCCTCCCGAAAGGTCGCACTTGGGCACGTTGGGGAGATTCACGATAGCACCGGTTTCGACGTCCCACATCACGGGCACTTCGTCGTAGCCACCATTGGTGCAAACGCCTACGGCATACTTGCCATCGGGCGTAACCGCCTCAACGCGTCCGCCAATATTGCCCGTTGCAAGGTTGAGGTAGGTCCAGGCCTTCGTCTGCTTGTTCCAATAAGCAGGGCGTCCGTCGTGGCATCCTACGCAAATGTTGCCATCATCGGTAACGTCGTTGACAAAGCATTCAATGCCCGAGTTAGCCTCCTTTTCCGAAAGGATGTCGAACATCGTTTGAGCCGTGAAGTCCAGGTATTTAGGGTACGAATACAAAGACGTAGCCTCGCTCACACCATATGCCACCGCCCACTTGCCGTTGTCGCTCATGGCGTGAATCGTAGAGCCATCGCCCATGTCGTAGCGCTTAAGCAGGGCACTCTGTTGCCCGCTCGCCGCAAGGGAGAAAACGCCCATGAGCATCGCCACCGCGATTGATAAAAAATTGGTTTTCATATCAAGAAAAAAATGTATATTATTTCACTATCAGATGAAACATTGCATAGCAGAGGAAGGACTCAAAAGCGCGTCGGTTCTGCTATGCAATTACACAATATATTTATATTTATTATTTCAAAATAGCCTTTTTACCGGCAACGACGTAGATAGTGTTCTTCACAAGCTTTAAAGCCTCAATGCGCTTACCATCGAGCGTATAGATTGCGCCCTTAGCCGCGTCGAGCTTCACAATGCCAATGCCTGAGGGGTCGGTGAATCCCTTGGTCGTATAAACCGCCGTGAGGTCGGCACTATAATCCATGCCGTCGGGCGAAGATACATTCTTGAACGTGAGTTTCACCTCAGTATCAGCATCGCGCGAAAAGGCAGGCACGGGGATTGTAAGGCAAAGAGCGGTTTCGTCCTCGGGGTCAACTTCCGACTTGATGTCGGCCGCCGACACGCTCACAACCTTCTTCGCACCTTCGAAAGTATATTCAAAATCTACACCTTCGTACGTAAGCTTGCCGCCCAACTCCTGCATCCAGAGTTCGATGGTAGCCACATCGTCAATACAACTACCTGAAGCGGGAGTAAATTCCGTGAAGAGCGAATAATCGACAACCTCGTAAGCAAGAACAAGGAAGTAAGCCCCCGATGTGCCCTGACCATCTACAAAAGTCATGTGACCGTTGGCATCTTCAACACCACGAATTGTAAGAAGCATAGAACCATAATTAGTACCCGAAGTTACCATAGTCTGAGGCAAACGAAGTTTTCCGCGAAGGTCGATGAGCACAGTATTGCTACCTTCGAAAGCGGCACTGAGCTTTTCAACATAATATTCGTTGGGGTCCTCAGTTTCGGAATTACCGAATGTGAGCGTAGCTGAGATTTCGGCTTCAGTGTTGAGCGCACCATCAAAAACCAATTTCACAAGGCCCTCAGCACCGTCAACAGGCATCCACGACTTAACGACAAGAGCACCTTCGCCAGAACCATATTTCGAAGATACGAGCATCACGGGCTTTGAAGCAGCCGTATAGTTAACCACAACGTCGCCAAGCTTCGTAGCACCATCCAAAGAAGTGACGTTCTTCAACATGAAGAGGATGGCATCGCCTTCCTTAAGCACGCCTGAGCGATAAGCATCCAGCAACTGAGCCTTGGGTTCGATTGAAATAAAACGGTCAAGCTGATTTGCCTCAACTCCGATTTCATTTCCACTTATGTTCATCACACAGGCACTGAAGCGCACAGGCTTTGTAAACTCAAAAACAATGTTACTCTCAGCCGCGGCAAGAACAGAACCAGATACAGGAAGGACCTTACTGATTTCCAATGGCGTGCCTCCACCATAAGTAACCTTTACACTACCGCTATTCATAGGGAAATCCGAGAACACGTAGTAGATGGTACCCTTCTTCGTGCCAACAGGAATTTTGACGGTCGATGTGTAGGGGGCAAAGTTGCCCGTCGTTTCCGACACACATTGCGTGAGCTCTGCATCGGCAAAGATGTCCGTCCAGTTGTCGGCCAAAATTTCGAGCACAACGCCCTCGGTCGTAACATCTTCAGGCACAATGAAATGTCCGTAGAAATTGTCAAATACGACAAATGGATATTCGCCTCCATCCTGCAAAATGTAGGGATCGTCCTTCGTACCCGAACCCTGAGCTGAAGCTACACCACACGCAAGCATTGCAAACAATGACAACACGCAAAAGCGCAACTTACTAAAAAAAGTAGTAATATTTTTCATAAAATAAGATATAAATTAATTAATATTTTCGTCCGTAGAATGTATTTCTATCCTCTATAACATTAATTTTCAGACAATTCAACCAAAGATACTTCGCCATTTTCGTAAACCGCAAACGTCTTTGGATTACCACCCTTCGGAAATGTTATCGACCCCGTATTGCAAATCAAAAGGCCATCGGGAGTGGTTTCAACCTTCTTCAAATGCGTATGTCCGTAAAAAAACGCATCAATAGCCAACGGCGGAAGATTTTGCTCGTTAAAAATGTGTCCGTGCGTAAGAAAAAGTCGTTTTCCATTATCGACAAGGAGCGCATAATCAGCCATCATCGGAAAGCGGAGCAACATCTGATCGACCTCGCTATCGCAATTCCCGCGAATCGCTACAATCTTGTCGGCATAAGCATTCAGGCGCTCGGCTACGGCAGGAGGATTGTGGCCCTCGGGAAGCCCGTTGCGCGGCCCGAAATTAAGAATATCGCCCAGGATGCAAAGCATGTCGCACCCATGCTCTTCGAAATAAGCAAGCACCTTTTCGAGCGTTGGCAAACAACCGTGAATATCGGAAACTATCAGGTATTTCATTTTTTCAAAAAAAAGAGTTTTAAAATTTTATCAAGCTCGACGTTGCTATCCACGCTTATCACGCAAATCGCGATACGACATGCACCCCACCGGGCGAAACTATGGCATCGAGGAAGACATCGTGAGGCTCCATAACGATTTCGGGAACAATCTGCTCCGCAAAGGCTATGCCCCACTTAGGCGTGGTGAGCATCTGAGGATTGGAGAGCAAACGGTCATAGAATCCCCGACCAAAGCCCATCCTACCTCCACGCACATCAAACCCAAGCCCCGGAACAAGCACAAGGTTTACCGCCGACAAATCATTGAAAGGCTCGCCTACGGGCTCGAGAACGCCGAATTTGGCGGCTCGGAGCATATTGTCGCCCTCATAAGGCACAAGGTTCAGCATGTCGCCATCCACGACGGGCAAAAGGAGCGTTTTTTCACTCCCCCACCTTCGTAGCAACGGAAACAAATCCACCTCCTCGGGCAACGATGCATAGCACACCACCACCTTTGCCGATTGGAAAAGCGGATGCTGCTCGATGCATGCTACAATTCGACGGGATTGCTCTTGCCGAATCGCCAGCGTGAGCTCACATCGAACCTTGCGCAAGTGCTGACGTTGAATTTTCTTTTGTTGAATCATTCGGGTAATGGCGGAAAAGCAAGTCCACTCTTTATCAAATCAAGCGCCTTGAGCGCGGCCGGGTCAAATTGATTCTCAAACTGAGCAGCCGCCTCTGTGCCCATCACTTGGTCTATGATATTGATGAACTGATAGCGCTCCATCAGGTCGAACGACTTACGAATCATCAGATTGCGGCGCTTGATGCCCTTTTTGTCCGCAAATTCCACCAATTTCTGAGCAGGGCGAAGTTTGCCAATCTCGGCTACAAGGTCGGGAAGATTTGTGGCCTCCTGCAAGCGCTCACGATATGCGTCAACAAAGCGGAAAGTAAATTCATGAGGAATAGTCGTCGCATAAAGGTCGCGGAAATAAGTGGTATAGCCTAACGTGTCGCGTGCGATGAAATAATCAGGAATGATACCGCCACCACCATACACCTTGCGCCCACCAACCGTTTGATAAGCATCGCCATTAGTCTTGATACTATCGGCGGAGAAATATTCGCCATGAAGTGCGCGCTCAACGAGTTCGCTATCATAAGCACCGCTCTGACCTTGCTCATAGGGCTTCTGCACGCAACGTCCCGAGGGCGTATAGTAACGCGCGGTCGTGAGTCGCAACATCGAGCCATCGCGGAATTCGATGGGCACCTGAACCAGCCCCTTTCCAAACGTACGACGGCCTACAATCGTTGCACGATCGTTGTCTTGCAAAGCACCTGCCAAGATTTCGCTGGCAGAAGCCGAACCTTCGTCAACAAGCACCACCAAGGGAATGTTGGCATACATACCGCGACCATCGCTCACGAATTCCTCACGAAGCGAATGGAGGCCTTCGGTATATACAATCAGCTTATTTGCAGGCAGGAATTCGTTGGCTATCAACACGGCAGGGTGCATATATCCGCCAACATTGTTGCGCAAATCTATCACCAAAGATTGGAAACCGGCCTCTTGCAAGCGAGCCATTGCTACCAGAAACTCCGTATAGGTTTGCTCGGCAAAAGTCGTGATGCGCACGTAGCCCGTTTGCTCGTCAAGCATAAAAGTAGCATCAATGCTACGCAAAGGAACATCGCCACGTTCAACGACAAAATCAAGCAATGCATCCTCACCCTTGCGCTGAATACCTAATTTAACGGTCGTACCACGAACACCCTTCAGGCGCTTCATAGTTTCGTCATTGGTAACAATTTTGCCCACGTAAAGCGAGTCGTCAACGCTCACGATGCGGTCGCCAGGACGCAATCCAACATGCTCGGAAGGTCCGCCCTTAATGATTTTTAAGATGCAAACGGTGTCGTTCTGAATTGTAAACTGAACACCAATTCCTTGAAAACTACCCTGGAGCTCCTGCATTGAAGCCTCGGCATCCTTAGCAGATATGTAGGTTGAATGCGGGTCGAGCTCTTTCAACAATTTAGGAATTGTTTTTTCAACCAAATCATTTATCGACACCGAATCCACATATTGGTCGTCGAGCAAATGGAGCAAATCGGTAATTTTATTATTGCCCGACGCAACGATGGCTAACCGCTTGCCCGAAAAATGATTGGCATAGAACGAACCTATCAAGATACCGATAACCATTGCGATAGCTATCAACAATGGTATGAATCGCAAAATTCTATTCTTCATTTAAAAATATCACTTCAATATTTGCACGGCGCAAGAGGTCAATACCATCCGTCAGGCGATAAGCTCTGCCGTAAATAACGCGCTTAATGCCAGCCTGGATGATTAATTTGGCACACTCAATGCAAGGACTATCCGTCACATAGAGCGTAGCACCATTAGAATTATTGCCCGAACGTGCAATCTTAGTTATAGCATTAGCCTCGGCATGAAGAACGTAAGGGTGAGTCACGCCATGCTCGTCTTCACAAATATTTTCAAAACCTACAGGCGTCCCATTATAGCCATCGGAGATAATCATATTGTCCTTAACGATTAAGGCTCCCACCTGACGTCGTTGGCAATAAGAATTCTCTGACCATATTTTGGCCATACGTAGATAACGCTTGTCAAGAGCTAACTGCTTTGATTGTTCCATATCCATATTTTATACAATATTGTTTCGTCGTAGCAATGCATCGATCGTAGCATCCTTTCCTCTGAAGTTACGATAGAGTTGTTGCGGATGCAAAGTGCCTCCCTTTGAAAGGATTTCTCTTCTGAAAGCATCCGCCACTTCGGGATTAAAAATGCCATTCTCCTTAAAATAGTCGAAAGCATCGGCATCCAAGACTTCTGCCCACTTATAGCTATAATAACCAGCGGAATAGCCTCCCGACATGATGTGTCCAAACTGAACGGTCATACAAGCTTCTTCGCAAACGGGCAACAAGCTTGCGCGCTTCCATGCCACTTGCTCAAAACTACGAATGTCAGCCTCGAAAGGAAGCGTTTGCGTATAGTATGCCATATCCAACAATCCGAACGACACCTGACGCATACATGCATACGCCGCATTGAAATTTCGGCTCGCTTGCAATCTTTCAATCAAAAGTTCAGGAAGCGGGTCATTCGTTTGATAATGAGTGGCAAAGGTACGTAAGAATTCTGGTTCTACCGCATAATTTTCCATAAACTGTGATGGTAGCTCAACAAAATCCCAATAAACATTCGTTCCGCTCAACGCCGCAAAGCGAGTATTCGCAAATATTCCGTGCAAAGCATGGCCAAATTCATGCAAGAAAGTTTCGACCTCGGCATGCGTCAATAGAGCCGGTTGATGTGCGGTAGGTTTTGTAAAGTTCATCACCACCGAAACTTGCGGACGTACTCCTTCGCGCTGCTCTCGATAACTCGTCATCCACGCACCGCCTTGTTTCGAAGCGCGAGGATGAAAATCAGTGTAAAGCAAGGCAAGGTGCGAACCATCCTTGTCCAACACATCGTAAGCCGTAACATCTTCGTGATAAACAGGAACATCCTTGCGCTCTACAAATTGGATGCCATACAGACGAGTTGCCAATCCGAAAACGCCCGCCTTAACTTTCGACAACTCAAAATAAGGGCGAAACATTTCGGAGTCAATATCGAACTTTGACTTTTGCAATTTATGTGCATAATAGGCAAAGTCCCAGGGTTGAGGTTCGTAAGGCGAAAGCGCAAAAACTTCAGCCACTTCCTCACGCGCCTTTGGAGCATAAGCATCAATGAGCTGGTCCAACAAATTGTTGACATTCTCCGCACTTTGCGCCATACGTCGCTTCAAAGCATATTCGGCATAAGTGGCATAACCCAGAAGTTGTGCCAATTCGCGACGAAGATTTACAAGTTGCGCTACAATTTTGAAATTATTATACTCATTATCGTGAGTTGCTCGCGTATTGTATGCACGATAGAGTTGCTCGCGAAGGTCACGTCGCTCCGCATATTGCATAAAGGGCACATAGCTTGGTGCATGGAGCGTAAACACCCAACCTTCGAGTCCTTTCTCCTGAGCCGCCTGAGCTGCTTGAGCGCGTTGACTTTCAGGCAACCCTGCAATTTCGTCCTCTGACGTAAGATGAAGGAAGAAATCATTGGTTTCCTTCAACACATTTTGTGAGAACTGAAGTGTAAGTTGAGATAGTTCGCTCTTAATTGCACGAAAGCGCACTTTTTCTTCTTCCGAAAGATTGGCTCCTGAGCGCTCAAACCCTTCAAACGTTTTATCGAGCAACATGCGCTCTTCGTCGGTAAGCATCGTAGTGTCGCCTTCCTTAACGGCCTTCACACGTGCAAAAAGTTGTGCATTGAGCATAATGTTCGAAGAATGTTCGGACAAAACAGGCGACATGCGCTGAGCCAATTCTTCCAATTCATCGCTTGTATGAGCGCTCAACAAATTGTACATCACCGTCGTGACACGCTCCAACAAAGCACCACTCCGCTCGAGCGCTACGATAGTATTCACGAAGGTAGGCGCATCAGAGTTATTAACGATAGCATTAACTTCCTGCAATTCCTCTTCAATTCCACGCATTATAGCCGGCTCAAAATGAGCTACTTCAATATCCGCGAAAGGAATGTACTCGTATTTTGTAAAAAAGGGATTCATTGTAGTATCTTGCATATTTCCTCAAACTCCTTACCTAAATTCAACTCAAGGTAAATCTTATAAAGCAATGGTGCCCACTTTGCCGACTCTTGAGGAGTCAACACTCTATATCGCTCCAAATAAGGACGAGCCTGCGCACATATAGTTTTTATACGCATCTTGCTTGTCTTAAATTCCTGCGAAAACATATTTGTTGGTACGGTTATTGTATCAATCTGAGACATCAACAACTGGCCTACATAATAATTCACCTCGGGGTATTGCAATGTAGTATCTCGCATCGCCAATGTCTTTGCCACTTCAACACATTCATCCGTACGTTGCATAGAATAAAGCGCCTGTACTTTTAAACGCAAAGCCTTATTTGAAGTAGGTTGAACGGTATAAAACCAATCCGCCAAATTTACGGCATCGGCAAAACGCTTTTCCGTCATGTAAATTTTAGCTAACTCCTCAAAGAAAAATTCTTCGCGAGGATATTTACCCATACCCAAACGCAAGTATCTTTCAAAATCGGCATCTCGATGCATAGCTTCGGCACTACGCGCATAAATTTCAATTACCGATTGTGAAAAATCTGGATGTTCGAGCAATATGTGCTTATAACGTTCTACCTTAGAATAATCTTTAGTTATATAAGCCGAATAGGTAAAACGATACATATTAGACACAAACTCTTTGTGAGTTGAATCTACAGGTTGGTTTTCCCACATACGTTGGCGCGCCATAAGCAAACTCATTTCCAAAAGATTTTTTGCTTCCTCATATTTTCCGCGTGTGTAAAAATAGCGCGCACCCATATTCAAGTTTGGATAATACATGCGCAACATTTCCGCATGCTTCTTGCGCAACTTAAACTTGGCCTTCTTATGAGCATTCAGATAACTTTCAACCGAATCACCTTTCACGGCATAATTAAAAATCTGAAGCGTGCTATTAAAAAACTTAACGGTATCACATTGTTTCTTCAAATAAACCTTCTCGTTCTCTACATTATTAATCAACACTTGCGTCTTAATAGCCAAATCATAGAGTTCCGGAAACATTCTACATACGCTATCTGACTCTAATCGAGAAACTTCTTTCATTGCTTCTCCTGTATTCTTTGCTTTCACAAGAGAGCGTAGCGTCTTAAGTTGCTTTTGAGCTTCCACTGGAAATGAGTATAAAGCAAGCGTCAGGAAGCTTAAAAGAAATAGTTTAGCCATTGTGTAATAAATCCATTGACGAGTGACAAGGTTGAATTCCTCCAAACTTGCCACTCGTAAATATTAAATTTTATTTTTCGTTTTTATAATAAAGTTGCTAATACAACTCATTACTTATACATAGTGCTCATGATAGCATCCATCTCATCAGCCTTCTGCTTGTTCTGAAGATTTGTATAGATTTGCTGAAGAGCTGATGCCCACAACTTAGGATCTTCGGGCTTCAATTCCTGTACACGTTCCATGTAGGGAAGCGCCTGCTCATAGTACTTCTTGATTTCTTCAAATTCCTTGTCGAACTCAGCCTTATTGGTACGATCCAACTTCCAGTCGCCGGCATTACGACGTGAAACAACTTCGTTCATAAACGTATAAGCCATATTCACGTTAGCATCAACGAATGTAGGATCGATTTCGAGCGCACGCTTAAAGCTTTCGCGAGCTGCTCCGTATTCCTTAGTCAAATTGAGTTCTACGCAACCCTTAAGATACCAACCTGTCTGACTTCCAGGATTCTTTGCTACCATGTCCGTAGCAACCTTCATTGCTTCTTCGGGCTGATTGCGCTGGAGATACACATAGAGCAAGTTTTGTGCAAAACCCACGTGCTCGGTACGTGCAATAGCTTCTTGAAGGTCAACGATATATGCGGCTGAGTCGTTCTTTTCGAGGTGTGCCTGCATCTTCATCAAATAGAGGTCGCGTGTTGAGAAAGTATCTTTCAAAGCATCGTCAACCGTAGCCAAAATGCCATCCCAATTCTTAAGCTGGAAGTTGAGCATCACGATGTTTACCGCCGTCTGAGCATAATTTGATTTCTGAGCAGCATAGATAGAGTCTGTTTCGTGTGCGGTAAAGACGGGATTCTTTGGCATATCGTAATACTTCTTAAAGTTTTCGATAGACGCCGCATAATCTCTCATCTGGTTTGTAAACACACCTGCGAAGTTGTAATAATTCAACATCGACTTCAATGTCAAATAGTTCTTCTGTTTGTATTCAGGCTTTACGCGTCCCTTCTTATCAGGAGTCATATCTGCCAAATGGCTCTTAGTGAAGTTCACAACAGCTTCGTCGAGATACTTACAGAATGCTACGGTATCGAAAGGCATTCCTTGAGCCGCCATGTTCAGGATTTCTTCAAACTTCTTACGATTGATTTCACCCTTGTTATAATAGAAGCCGGCAAACTTTGTTGTCTTGGGGTTAGCCAATGCTGTTTCGATAAGGGGGAGTGCTTCGTCATAAAGACCTTTTTCTACGAAGTGCTCTACCTTGTAGATTGCGCTATTTTGCGCTGACGCCGCAATAGCCATTACCATCGCCGCGATGGTCAACATCATTTTTTTCATAGTCGTATGTATTATGAATTAATTAGTTTTCTGTTTCGGGGTTGGTTGTTTCAACCTCGGGATTTTCTGCATTGTTAACGATTTCTACGCCTTCTTCAACTTCTTCCTCCTCCTGAGTATCCACAACGCACACATTGCTGATGCAATCATTGCGCTTGGTGAGGTTAATGAGGCGAACGCCCTGCGTCACGCGACCCTGAATGCCCACGCTTGCAAGTTTAAGGCGAATTGTAATACCGCTCTTGTTGATTATCATCAAGTCGTTGTCGTCCGTCACGCACTTAATAGCGATAAGCGGACCGACTTTTTCCGTAATGTTAAGTGTTTTCACACCCTTACCACCACGGTTCGTGATGCGATAGTCTTCAACGGTGCTTCGCTTACCATAACCCTGCTCGCTTACTACGAGAATCGATTGCTTTTCGGGGTCGTCAACGCACACCATGCCTACGATTTCGTCTTCGGCGGAGTTGATTTCCATTGCCTTCACACCGGTAGCACCGCGTCCCATCGTACGAACCGTTGACTCATTGAAGCGAATTGCTCGACCACCACGGTTGGCAACAACAATTTCGTTTTCGCCATTCGTCAAGCATACGCTAACTACAGCATCGCCTTCGCGCAGATTGAGGGCAATGATACCCTTGGCACGCACGTTCTTGTAGTCGTCAAGGAGCGTTTTCTTAATCACACCTTGCTTCGTACAGAACACGATGTTGTGCGATTCGCGGTATTCCTGACTATCGAATTCAGCCACGTTCAAGCAAGCATTGACGCTATCGCCCGGCTCGATATTGAGCATATTCTGAATTGCGCGTCCCTTCGAAGTTTTATTTCCTTCGGGGAGTTCATATACTTTCAACTTGTAGCAACGTCCCTTCGATGTGAAGAAGAGCATTGTGTTGTGCATCGTTGCGGGATAGATGTACTCAATAAAGTCGGCTTCGCGCGTTGCACCTCCACGACTTCCTACTCCACCTCGTGCCTGCGCTCTGAACTCGGCGAGCGGTGTGCGCTTCACGTAGCCTAAGTGGCTAATAGTAATTACCACTTCGTCGTTGGCATAGAAGTCTTCAGGGTTCCATTCACCGGCCGAGGGCACGATTTCCGTGAGACGCTCGTCGCTATATTTTTCCTTCACTTCGATGAGTTCGTCCTTCACCACCTTCTTACAGAGTTCGTTGTCCGTAAGGATTTGCTGATAGTAAGCAATCTTGCGCTGAAGGTCCTCAAATTCTTCGTGGAGCTTATCCTGCATGAGGTTTGTGAGCTGGCGCAAGCGCATTTCAACGATGGCCTTAGCCTGGATGTCGTCCAAATCGAAGCGTTGCATCAAGCCCTCAACGGCTGCTTCGGGTGTCTTCGACGCACGAATGATGCGCACCACTTCGTCAATATTATCGCTGGCGATAATGAGGCCTTCAAGGATGTGTGCACGTTCCTGTGCCTTGCGGAGGTCGTATTCAGTACGACGAAGCACTACATCGAAACGGTGCTTCACGAATTCCGACAAGCAATCCTTCAACGTGAGCAACTTAGGACGTTGCTTACCCGTAGGACCTACGAGCGCAATGCAATTTACAGAGAAGCTTGTCTGCAACTGAGACATCTTATATAATTTATTGAGCACTACGCCTGCGTTTGCATCGCGCTTCACGTCGATAACGATGCGCAAACCTTCGCGGTCCGATTCGTCGTTGATATTCGAAATGCCGTCGAGCTTGCGCTCATTTACCATTTCGGCAATGCTCTTTATCAACTCTGCCTTGTTTACGCCGTAGGGGATTTCCGTCACAACAATTTTGTCGTTCTGGTCATCGCTTTCGATGTTAGCCTTAGCGCGCATCACAATGCGTCCGCGACCCGTTTCGTAAGCCGACTTCACGCCCTGCACACCCATAATATAACCACCCGTGGGGAAGTCGGGAGCCGGGATATATTGCATCAAGCCGTCCGTATCGATATCGGGATTGTCAATCAAAGCGACGCAACCATCAATCACTTCGCCAAGATTGTGTGTTGGCACATTCGTAGCCATACCTACGGCAATACCCGTTGCTCCATTCACGAGGAAGTTAGGAATACGCGTTGGCATCACCGAAGGCTCCTTGCGCGTGTTGTCGAAGTTGGGCACCATATCAACGGTTTCCTTATCGATATCCTGCATCATAGCTTCGCCAAGGAGCGAGAGGCGTGCTTCCGTGTAACGCATTGCCGCCGCCGAGTCGCCGTCCATCGAACCAAAGTTACCCTGACCTTCAACAAGCGTATAGCGCATGTTCCAATCCTGCGCAAGGCGCACCAAAGCACCATACACCGATGAGTCGCCATGGGGGTGGTACTTACCGAGCACGTCGCCCACTACGCGCGCTGACTTACGAGTAGGTTTGTCGTGCGTAATGCCCAACTCGTTCATGTCAAACAGGATTCTACGGTGAACAGGCTTAAATCCATCGCGCACATCGGGCAACGCACGCGCAACAATGACCGACATGGAGTAGTCGATGTACGACTGCTTCATTTCGGACTCAATGTAAACTTTCTTTATTCTATCTTCTGTCATAATCTTCCGCGAACCTCTGTATAAGGTTCGTTTTTCTTATAAATTTGCAAGCAATCAGTTAAAAAAAAACGACGATTGAAGACGACTACACCTTTTTTTATTCCACACTTCGGCAGAACACTCATCGCCTCCAATTCAAAAACCAAACATGGCTTACACCCGTTTTTTTCGCATGCAAAGTTACGAAATCTTTTTCTGAACGCCCCGTTTTGCTCCGCAAAAATGAGGCAATGTGCCAAAATTCGCCATTTTTAGCCGTTCTAAGCGATTTTTAGTTAAAAAAGCTCACCTAACGCAATCGTTTCTCTCGCGCTCCGAGAACACTCACATCGGCTAAAACAAAACATTTTTTCAAGACAAGACAGACAATAAATCCTCTATATTATATATTGTAGCATCTACACACGTGGCATCGACATGCTCATTTGTCCAGCCTTCGCCCTTGAGCCACACGGTTCGACACCCTACCGTTCGGGCTGGAACCATATCCTTGTCGTACGAATCGCCTACGACCAGGACCTCGCTCGCTTGCATTCCCAATCGCTCAACGCCCATTTGATATATCGCAGGGTCGGGTTTTCGCACGCCCACCACGGCACTCTCAATCACCGCGTCGAAATAGCCGTCAAGCCCGAAATCGCGCAACACCGCCTCGACATTGCCATAGAAATTGCTCACCAACACCATCGGGTAGCGCTCCTTCAAGCGATGCAACACGGCACTACTTTTCATCGTGTGGCGTCGGGCATATTCATACGCATACGCCACTACGGCCCTCAAAACTTCCTGCCGCTCGCTCTCGTCCGGAGCCCACGCCAATTGCCGGCGCAAACAATCGAATTGTTGCTCCACCTTCTTCCGCAACACATCGCGAAACGTATCCTCAGAGTGCACAATCGGAGCCTTAGCCAACGCCCGTTCGCCATACACGTAAGCTTCGCGAAATTGCTCATGACCCACCGGAATCTTCGCCTGTTGATAGGCCTCCCACAACACGTGTGCCCAGTGTCTGCCATCCGTGTCGAGCGTGCCACCATAGTCAAAGAGCAAACCCTTGATTCCTTCCAACATACGGCCTAAAACATCATTAGTTCGTCGCCAATCGTTGTAGCGGGACCATGGCCGGGATAAACCTTCGTTTGTGGCGGCAGGCAGAAAAGGCGTTGCTTGATGCTTTCCACCAGCGTGGCATAGTCGCCTCCGAAAAGGTCCGTACGCCCTATGGAGCGATAGAACAACGTGTCGCCACTAAGCAACACGCCCTCTTCCGCGCAATAATAGCACACACCGCCCTGCGTATGTCCGGGCGTAGGAATCACCTCCAGCACATGCGCGCCAAACGCCACCTTGTCGCCACTCTCTAAGAGCTGACCCACGGGCGGCACTTTCAGCTCGAAAGCATCGCCCACGAACGAGCGCATCTGAGCCGAAGCCTGCTCGTAAGTAGCGCGCTCCGCCACATGCATCGCGGGCTTCACTCCATATTCCTGAAACAGGAAGTCCGCCCCAAATATATGGTCGAAATGGCTATGCGTCAACAAGTGGTGCTTCACGGTCAATCCATGCTCCTTGATATAGCGGGCAATAGCCGCCTTCTCCTCCGGATAAAACGCACCACAATCCACAACAACGGCTTCCTTGCTATCGTCGTGAAGAATATAGGTAGATTCCTCTATCGGATTTACCACAAAATGCTGCATCACTAACATTGTACGTAAACAACCTTTTTCGTATCGAAAAATTCATCGTTAAAACTATCGCGCAAATCCCACGTCATGGCCGTCTTCTTAAAGGGTGCCAACTCATTTTCCAGGTCGCCACCCTTCAGCACGATGACTCCGTTAGGCAGAGCGTTCTGACTCGTGCGCGCCACATTCTTGCGCACAAGTTTCAACAACTCGCCCATATCCATCACCGCACGACTCACCACGAAGTCGAACTTGCCCTTCTCCTCAATCACATTGCGGTGCTGGCAAACCACGTTTTTCAAGCCAATCGTCTCTGCCACCGCCTGCGCCACCTTCACCTTCTTACCGATGCTATCGATAAGATAGAACCGGCATTCGGGAAACATGATGGCAAGCGGAATCCCCGGAAAACCACCGCCCGTGCCGATGTCCATAATCGTCGTGCCCGGACGGAAGTTTATCACCTTCGCAATGCCGAGCGAATGCAATATATGGTGAAGATAAAGATTGTCGATATCCTTACGCGAAATCACGTTAATCTTGGCATTCCAATCACGATAGAGCGCATCCAGTTGTTCGAATTGCGCGCGTTGCATTTCCGTCAACTGAGGGAAATTCTCAAAAATTACTTGTACTGACATTAATATATTTATTATTTGGGCGCTAAATTAGCAAAAAATCGGCTAATTTGCAAAGCTTTCGCCTAAAACGTGGATTTTCGCACGCATCTGCCCACTCCCTCATTCAGCTCCGCACACCGCCCAATCAGCCCAATTTATCGCCTCCAAGCGCCAAAACGTAGATAGTTTCGCCCAAATTCATTGCTTGTGCAAAAATTTTCTCGCCCATCATTTCGTTAAAATAAATAGATGTTGTAACTTTGTCCCGAAGATTATCAAACTTTCTTTTAAATTTAAAAGTTACTAAAACATTATGGTAAGTTACAAAGATCTCGGCTTGGTGAACACTAAGGAAATGTTCGCTCGCGCCATTGACGGTGGTTACGCAATTCCCGCGTTCAACTTCAACAACATGGAACAGATGCAGGCTATCATCAAGGCTGCCGTTGAAACAAAGTCTCCCGTAATCCTCCAGGTTTCTAAGGGTGCTCGTCAGTATGCTAACGCTACATTGCTCCGCTACATGGCTCAGGGTGCTGTTGAATACGCTAAGGAACTCGGTTGCGAAAATCCTGAAATCGTGCTCCACCTCGACCACGGTGACACTTTCGAAACTTGCAAGAGCTGTATCGACTCAGGTTTCTCTTCAGTAATGATCGACGGTTCACACCTCCCCTACGAAGAAAACGTAGCACTCACAAAGAAGGTTGTTGACTACGCTCACCAGTACGGTGTAACGGTAGAAGGCGAACTCGGTGTATTGGCAGGCGTAGAAGACGAAGTTTCTTCTGACCACCACACTTACACTGACCCCGAAGAAGTAATCGACTTCGCTACTCGCACAGGTTGCGACTCTTTGGCTATCTCAATCGGTACTTCTCACGGTGCTTACAAGTTCACTCCCGAACAGTGCACAATCGACCCCAAGACTGGTCTCATGGTACCTCCTCCCCTCGCATTCGACGTGTTGAAGGCAGTAGAAGCTAAGCTTCCCGGATTCCCCATCGTGCTCCACGGTTCTTCTTCAGTTCCTCAGGACGAAGTTGCTACTATCAACAAGTTTGGTGGTGCGTTGAAGGCTGCTATCGGTATCCCCGAAGAATGGTTGCGCGAATCAGCTAAGTCAGCCGTTTGCAAGATCAACATCGACTCTGACTCTCGTTTGGCTATGACAGCTGCTATCCGTCAGACATTTGCTGAAAAGCCCGCTGAGTTCGACCCCCGCAAGTACCTCGGTCCTGCTCGCGACAACATGGAAAAGATGTACAAGCACAAGATTATCAACGTTCTTGGTTCAGACGGTAAGCTCGCTAAGTAATCACGACTTACGAAACTGATAAAAATTTAAGGTGCCTCTCCTCGTGGGAAGCACCTTTTTTTATTAAGCAACTAAAGTTTCGCTATTACTCAATTTCTTAGGCTAAAGGTGGCTTCGTCAGAATACCAGTGTTGCAAAAAAAGCACAACGATCTTGCTTGCTCATAGCATATTAGTTGCACTCTGCCTTAAATACACGATTGCACACCAAAGGTCGTAGCGATAGCCGTGAGGATGGTGATGACGATTTGGAGC
>JAFOWI010000082.1 GCA_017425985.1 Bacteroidaceae bacterium
GTAAACAAGTTGATTGGAACCTGGAAAGAAACCGGCTCAAATTGTTATTAAGCCTTGAACTGCAAAGCAAATTTACAGCATCACCCTTGTTCTATAAAGCATATCGGAGAATCCGTGAAAACACATTGATAAATAAAAAATCAATGAATGGACAGGCATTCCATGTTCAGAACATCTGCTCACGAATCTCCTCGCCACGACTTATTACTATAACAGTTTTACTGATAAACCTTACGCTTGTCGACCACTCTGACGGCCTTGCCCTCAGAAACGGGGAGCGTGCCCTTCGGAAGGAGTTTCACGTGCGGTGTGAGCAGGATTTCGTCCTTCAGCGTGCGCTGAATGCGGTTAGTCAGTTCTTGCAAGCGACGGAAATCTTCGGTGAAGAGTTCTTCGAGTTCTACCTCGACGGTCATATTGTCGTTGTCGTCGTCGGTAGTAAGCGTAATGAGATAATTGTTTGCCAGTTCTGGGAACGTCATGAGGATTTTCTCAATCTGGATGGGGAAGATGTTCACACCACGAAGCACCATCATATCGTCACTGCGTCCGCGCATGCGGTCGATACGCACGTGGTTGCGTCCACAAGGACATGTGCGACCCAGCACTCGCGTCAAGTCGCGCGTACGATAGCGAAGGAGTGGCATAGCCTCGCGACAAAGCGTAGTAAGTACGAGTTCGCCAATCTCACCGTCGGCAACGGGTTCGAGCGTTTCGGGATCGACAATTTCAACAATGTAGTAGTCCTCCCAGAAGTGCAACCCATTCTGCTCCTGACATTCGAAGCCTACACCGGGACCACACATCTCGCTCATGCCAAAAGAGTTGTAGGCCTTGACGCCCATCATCTTTTCAATACGCTGGCGCTGCTCTTCCGAATGGGGCTCTGCACCAATCGCAAGCACCTTGAGTTTTGTGTCGCGCTGAGGGTCAACGCCCATACCCACCATCACTTCGTGCAGACGTGTGACGTAGGAAGGCACTGCATGCAGGGCTGTTGTTCCGAAGTCGGTGATGAACTTCACCTGACGAACGGAGTTTCCTGCAGCAGCGGGTATCGTAAGCATACCCAAGCGCTCTGCTCCGTACTGGAAGCCAAGTCCGCCTGTAAACATGCCATATCCGCTGGAATTCTGGAACACATCGTCGGGACGAAGTCCTACCATCCAAAGATTGCGTGCCACCTGATTTGCCCATTCGTCGAGGTCCTTCTGCGTATGAAGAATCACAGTGGGATTACCCGTCGTTCCGCTCGAAGAATGCAGGCGTGTGCACTCACGAAGAGGCACACTGGCAATACCGAAGGGGTACGTGTCGCGCAAATCCTGCTTGGTGGTGAAAGGAATCTTTCTCAAGTCGTCGAGCGACTGTATGTCCTCGGCTTTCAGTCCGGCTTCCTCGAAGCGCGCCTTGTAGAATGGTGAATTCATGCAATGACGTACCGTAGCCTGCAGGCGTTCGAGCTGCAAAGCCTTGATTCCCTCGTGGGAAAGTGTCTCCACCTCTTCATTGAAGTAGGGACAAGTATCTTTGGGAAACTTACTCATTGTACGTCATTATTTAATTAGAATAACCAGCCTGGAAGGCCTTAATGTTAGCCTCAACGACAGCTTCGCCCTTGCGCGCAAAAATTGTGCGGATAGCGTCGCATAGCTGTTCGGGCGACAGGATTTCGAGGTGGCGCGCCGCCATTCCGAGCAACACCATGTTTGCCCCGCGCGCATTGCCGGCGTCCTTAGCCACTGCCTCAATGTCGAGCAAATCAACAGCAGGCAAAGCAGCCAATTCGGCGTCGAGCGCAGCCTGTTCGGGATAGTTAGGGATATTGATGAAGGGCTTATTGCCGGTAACAATCTTGCCCGTCTCTGCCAAATAAGGAAGGTAACGCAAGCACTCCATGGGTTCCATACTGATGATGAGGTCCACGCAACCGAGCGCCACTAAGTCGCTATAGATAGGCGCCGAAGACAGGCGCAAGTGGCTCTGAACATCGCCACCACGCTGGCTCATGCCGTGAACTTCGGCTTGCTTGAGATGAAGGCCTGCCTTCGTAGCAGCCTCGCCTATGATTGTAGCGATGGAGAGGATACCTTGTCCGCCCACACCGCAGAGTATAATGTCTTTCTTCATGAATCGGAAATTTATGTGTGTACACCACGCAAGTACAACAGACCGCGGAGGTACAACGTTTGCAATGTTTGAATCTAAGCCTTATGCCTTGGCTGCTTTCGCGGCATTAGCACGTGCCTTGCGCGCCAAAGTTTGAATACACTCGCGGCGAGGAATAATTACCGACACACCGGGATAGTCCAACTCTTCTTTAATAACACGCGTGATTTCTTCCATATTCTTGGGAAGGGGCACAACGACTCTGACATGTTCGGGCGCAACGCCGAGCGCAACGCAAATAGCTTCGAACTTGCTGGTACCTGCCGAATCCTGACCTCCTGTCATACCCGTCGTAAGGTTGTCGGAAATGACAACGGTGATATTGCTATTGTCGTTCACGGCATCGAGCAGCCCCGTCATACCGCTGTGCGTAAAGGTGGAGTCGCCAATAATTGCAACCGAGGGATAGAAACCGGCATCAGCAGCTCCCTTAGCCATCGTAATAGATGCGCCCATGTCCACACAACTTGCCAACGCCTTGAAGGGAGGCAATGCGCCCAATGTATAGCATCCGATGTCGCCAAACACACGGTAGTCGGGATAAGTGGCAAGCACTTCATTCAGCGCTGCGTAAACATCGCGATGACCGCAACCCTGACAGAGCTGAGGCGGACGCGGCGCTACGATTGATGAAACAGGAAGCGTAGCCTTAGCGGGTAAGCCCAAAGCCTTCGCTACATTGTCGGGAGTAAGTTCGCCCGTACGGGGTAACTGACCTGCAAGACGTCCCTGCAAATCGTAGTCTGCACCCAAGAGCGCCTTGACCTGCTGTTCGGCATAAGGTTGTCCGTCTTCAACAACAATGACGCTATCGCATTCCTTTGCCAACTGCTTAATCGAAGCCTCGGGGAGGGGATATTGGCTCACCTTAAGAACGTTGGCATTTTCGCCCAACGCTTCCTTCACATAATTGTATGCAATACCACAAGCGATGATGCCCAACTTGCCGGCTGCAGTCTCGCGCTTGTTGTAAACCGAAGCTTCGGCTGCGGCGAGCATCTCGTCTTGCTTCTCAATCAAAGCTGCATAACGAGCGCGCGCTATGCCGGGAAGCAACACCCAACGCTCCTGGCAAATGCCAAGATTGCATACGTCCAACGCATCCTTTACTTCGACAGCCGCACGGCTATGTGCAAGGCGCGTAACGATGCGGAGCACAACAGGTTCGCGCAACTGCTCAGACAATTCGAATGCGCTCTTCATCATATCGTAAGCTTCCTGCTGGTTGCTGGGTTCGAAAGTGGGCACCATTGCAAAACCGGCGTAGAAACGGCTGTCCTGCTCGTTTTGGCTGGAGTGCATCGAGGGGTCATCGGCTGCAACAACAACCAAACCGCCATGTACGCCTGTGATTGCGGAATTGACGAAAGCATCGGCAGCCACGTTCATGCCCACGTGTTTCATACAAACAAGGGCGCGACGACCGACATACGACATACCCAAAGCGGCTTCCATCGCTGTCTTCTCGTTCGTACACCAACGACTATGGATGCCACGTTCTGTAGCAAGAGGGTCGTTCTGAATAAATTCTGTTATCTCGGTTGAAGGAGTTCCGGGGTAGGCATACACACCGCCCAAGCCTGCATGAATCGCACCAAGCGCAATCGCTTCGTCTCCAAGCAAAAGTCTTTTCATAAAAATATATTTATTATGAGTCGTCCCGAACTCAGCCTCTCCTTCGAGGGAGCAAAGACGGACTCTGTATTACTTAATCTGTTATATATAAATATTGAGTGGCGATACCATCAAAGGAAGTTGTTAATCCGCATCGTTCAAAACTGGGAACTTCGCACGGAATGCCGCCAAAGCTGCGAGATCAATCGTGCCCTGCGCAATACCTTCCTCGCACATCGGACATTCATCCACCGTCTTACCATAAGCATCGATCATCAGCGTACCTCCTGAGTAATGACATGCAGGGTCCTCGCCTACACGATTGACACCGCAAACGTAACATTGGTTTTCGATGGCACGAGCTCTGAGCAAAGCGAGCCAAGCCTCAACACGAGGTGTAGGCCAGCTGGCTACGTAGATAATAGCATCGTAGGGCTCGGCGGCACGATTGCGCGCAAAGGTTGGGAACCGGAGGTCGTAGCATATCTGGAGCAAGAAGCGCACACCGCGAAACTCCGCAACGACGCGTTCGCTGCCCGCCGTGAAACGATGGTGCTCGCCGCCAAAGGTAAAGAGGTGGTACTTATCATAAAAAGTACACTCGCCATCAGGACGAACGAAGCAAAGACGATTATAGAACTGCCCCACCGCCTCTTTCAACGCGATACTTCCGACTACAGCCGCATCGAGTTCGGCAGCCATGCGCTTCATCCATTCGAGCGAAGAGCAAGTTCCATCAACAAAATCCTCCGCCACTCCCTCGGGCTGAGTAGCAAAACCTGTCGAAAACATTTCGGGAAGAATATAGACATCAGCCTTTGCTGCAGCACGGATTGCAGCCTCGGCATGCCGACAATTTGCAATGGGGTCAGCCCAAGCAATGTCCATTTGAACCAAGCATATTTTCATAAGCTAAAACGAACGCACTACCTCCAATGTGCTCCATCATAGAGCGCGCTGGCAGGAAAGTACTTACTTAATATTTTCTAAAAGTCTGTCAGTTAGTAGTTTAGTTTGAGCGAAATCTGAAATATCTTGCAACAAATCATTGCCGCAATGAAAAACATTTGCAAATTCCGCCTTGCAAAGTTATTTTATTTTTTTATTACGCACACCATTGTCGCTACATTTTTTAAACATATCACACACTTTTTATATTTTCGCCCACTCAGGATTCACAAAATATGTAGTACGCATCCATTTATTTTTCGTAATTTTGCAAAGTGATAGACTAAGCCGTAAAACAAAGAACCTACGCTTACCTATCACAAACCTCACTACTCATTATATAATATATAGACATCCCGACCATGAATACAAATTGGGAAAAGCTGGGCTACGTTGATGCCCCTATTGAAAAAAGCGTTGATTTGAAATCTGAAATCCGCCGTCTTTGCAAAGAAAAAAATGCCATCATCCTTTCGCACTACTACACAGAGCCTGAAATCCAGGACATAGCAGACTTCGTGGGCGACAGCTTGGCACTCGCACAAAAAGCAGCCACGACCGATGCCGACATCATCGTGATGTGTGGCGTACACTTTATGGGTGAGACGTGCAAAATCCTTTGCCCGGAAAAAACGGTCATCGTCCCCGACCTCAATGCCACATGCTCGCTGGCTGAAAGCTGTCCTGCCGATAAGTTTGCAGAATTTGTGAAACAACACCCCAGACATAAAGTCATCTCCTACGTCAACACCACTGCTGCAACCAAAGCTCATACGGACGTTGTCGTCACTTCGACCAACGCACGCCAAATCGTAGAAAGCTTCCCCATCGATCAACCACTCATCTTTGGTCCCGACCGCAATTTGGGCGCATATATCAACAGCGTCACCGGCCGCAATATGATTTTGTGGGACGGCGCATGCCACGTTCACGAACGATTTTCTGTCAACAAACTCATCGAACTCAAGAAGCAGCACCCCGAAGCAAAGGTGCTCGTACATCCTGAATGCAAGGGCGCCATCGTAAAACTGGCAGACGTAGTAGGCTCAACCGCAGCCCTGCTTAATTACACCGTGCAAAACGAAGCAAGCGAATTCATCGTTGTTACCGAAAGCGGCATCCTTTACGAAATGGAGAAGCGCAGTCCGCAGAAGAAGTTCATCCCACTTCCACCCGAAGAAGGAACATCGCCTTGTAACGAATGCCAATATATGCGCATGATTACGCTGCCCAAGGTTTACAACAGCCTGCTCCACCTTGCGCCACAACTTGAAGTTGACGCCGACGTTTCGCGTGCAGCAGTAAAAAGCATACATGCGATGCTCGACATTTCAGAAAAGTTAGGCTTATAAGCAACATACAAAATGGAAAACTTTCTTCATGCGAAAAAACAAAAAGTTTTCCAAAACGTAAAACTTTCTTCAGAAAAAATTTGGTCATTTATTTTTTTAAGTTTTCCCAAAAATCAAATGGGAAAACTTTTTTTATTTCCGAAACATTGGCGTATCTTTGCAAACAGAAAACAGGGAAAAACGTTTACGAACAAGATTCCTGGCGCTAAGTCAAACCTACTCAGAAGAATCTAAACAATTATAAAACAGAAGTTTAACCCATCGCTCGCCACCTGTCAGCAACTGCACATCAAAGCAGCTATACGAGACATTAACGCAAACATTGCGTACACAACGAGCGACATATTCGCCCAACTTTCTGTCAACATAATTGTTACATCAATCCCTCCACTTTTAGTAAAAAAAGAACAACATCGTAGCAAAAATAAATCAATAATAAAATAAAAAGTTTTCCGTTTTTCACCATGTCAACCGAACAATTTATCATCACGAAGCGCAACGGGGCACAGGAAAGTTTCTCGCTCGAAAAGATAAAGAGCGCCATTCTCAAAGCCTTCACCAACGTCAATGAGCATCTTACTGCCGAACAACTCTCTAAGATTGTTGACCACCTCATGTTTTGCAACGGCATGAGCGTTGAAGACATCCAGAACCAAGTAGAAATCGCCTTAATGGCAGAGCGCCACTTTAAAGCCGCAAAGGCATTCATGCTCTACCGCCAGCGCCACACCGAAGACCGTGAAACTGCGGAAAAGCTCAACTTCCTGATGGACTACTGCGACTCTGTCAACCCCGCGACAGGTTCAAAGTTCGACTCAAACGCCAATGTTGAAAACAAAAACATTGCTACGCTCATTGGCGAACTGCCCAAGCAGGGCTTCATCCGCCTGAACCGCCGCTTGCTTTGCGACCGCATCAAATCGATGTATGGTAAGGACGTTGCCGACCGCTACATTTATTTATTAAAGAACCATTACATCTATAAGAACGACGAGACGAGCCTCGCCAACTACTGTGCATCAATCACCATGTATCCCTGGCTCCTCGGAGGCACAAAGAGCATTGGCGGCAACTCAACTGCGCCCACCAACCTCAAAAGTTTCTGCGGCGGCTTCGTCAACATGGTGTTCATCGTTTCAAGTATGCTCTCAGGCGCTTGCGCTACGCCCGAATTCCTGATGTACATGAACTACTTCCTCGAAAAGGAATATGGCGAAGACTACTACAAGAATGCCGACAAGCAAGCAGACCTTTCGCTCCGTGGACGCACAATCGACAAAATCATCACTGACTGCTTCGAACAAATCGTTTACTCCATCAATCAACCCACGGGAGCACGCAATTTCCAGAGCGTATTCTGGAATATTTCGTACTACGACAAGTTCTACTTCGAAAGCATCTTCGGCAACTTCTACTTCCCCGACGGAAGTCAGCCTCACTGGGAAGGTGTGAGCTGGTTGCAACAGCGCTTTATGAGCTGGTTCAACGAAGAACGCACCAAGACAGTCCTTACATTCCCTGTCGAAACAATGGCATTGCTCACCGAAAATGGCGACGTCAAGGATGCTGAATACGGCGACATCACAGCGCGCATGTATGCTCAGGGCCACTCCTTCTTCACCTACATGAGCGACAATGCCGACTCACTCGCTTCGTGCTGCCGCTTACGCAATGAAATTCAGGACAACGGTTTCTCCTACACCCTGGGAGCCGGCGGTGTGAGCACGGGGTCAAAGTCGGTTTTGACCATCAATCTCAACCGCTGCGTGCAGCAAGCTACGCGCGAAGGACGTCCCTACGTTGACTTCCTCAACGAAGTCGTTGACCTCGTTCACAAAGTGCAGGTGGCCTACAACGAAAACCTCAAGAACCTCCTCAACAAGGGCATGCTCCCCCTCTTCGACGCCGGCTACATCAACCTCAAGCGCCAGTACCTCACCATCGGTGTCAACGGCATGGTCGAAGCTGCCGAAAGCCTCGGACTTTCCATCTCCGACAACGAAGAATATGCTACGTTCGTTGAAAACATCCTGAGCCTCATCGAAAAATACAACAAGCAATACCGCTCTAAGGACGTGCTCTTCAACTGCGAAATGATTCCTGCCGAAAATGTAGGCGTGAAGCACGCACGTTGGGACCGCGAAGACGGCTATTTCGTGCCCCGCGACTGCTACAACTCATACTTCTACGTAGTGGAAGACTCCAAGGTTGACACGATTGAAAAGTTCCGCCTCCATGGTCGCAAGTACATCGCTCACCTCACCGGCGGCTCTGCGCTCCACCTCAATTTGGAAGAACATCTTTCAGAGCCCCAATACCGTCAGCTCCTCCGCATTGCTGCTAAGGAGGGATGCAACTACTTCACATTCAACATCCCCAACACGCTTTGCAAAGACTGTGGCAAAATCGACAAGCGCTACCTCAAGGAATGCCCCCACTGCGGTTCGAAGAACGTTGACTACCTCACACGCATCATCGGCTACCTTAAGCGCGTGAGCAACTTCTCACTCGACCGCCAGAAGGAAGCAGCTCGCCGCCATTACGGCAAGCTTGCATAACGCATCACTCATAATAAACAGGCAGGATTATCAACGCAAGTTCATATTCTGCCTGTTTTATTATTTATCCCCACAACTCAATTCCACAAATGCTAAAATACCTGACCTACGACATCGTTTTCCAAGAATTTCCCGACGAAGTGACGCTTGCCATCAACCTTTCGCTCTGCCCTAACAAGTGCCCGGGTTGCCACAGCTCCATCCTCCTTGGCGACATTGGCGAAGAACTCACCTTCGAAAGGCTCCTGGCACTCACCGGCAACTACGAAGGCGAAATCACCTGCGTCGGACTCATGGGTGGCGACAACGACCCAGCCGAGGTGCAACGACTCTTCACCCTCTTCAAACAACATACGCAAGAAAGCATCAAGACCGGATGGTACAGCGGCAGACAAGAGTTGCCCGACAGCTTTAAGCCCGAAGCCTTCGACTACGTAAAGCTGGGCCCCTACCGAGCAGATTTGGGCGCCCTCAACAGCCCCACCACCAACCAACGCTTCTATCGCGTAGAAGCCGACGGCAGTTTTGCAGACCTCACGCACCGCTTTCAGAAAAAATAAGATGCGCTCCGGGCCAAGCACCTTTGCAATCACAGAAACAACCACTTGAGCTACAACACTCAACTAAACGGAAAATAAAAATGAAATTCGGAGCTAAAACATCGGCTCACAAACCCACAAAAACGCTCCTCAACGTCGCAATCAAAAATATGCATAAAACGGCATTTTTATGCAAATATGCACATATTTATGCACGAGCGCTGAAAGTGGAGGTTACAAAACACGACGTTAATTGTAAACTCTGAGATAGCAAACATAGTGCCGAATTGTTAAAATATTCTAAATTTGCGAAAAAAGCGAATTTGGATTTCGCTCAAAAATGTTGTATCTTTGTATTACAGAAGGGGAAGCCAC
>JAFOWI010000083.1 GCA_017425985.1 Bacteroidaceae bacterium
AAGACTACTGCGAACACCAAACAGCAAAATTGAACATTTTTCAACACCGAAAAATGGCTCATCGAAAAAACAGTCCACTTGCACAAAACGGGCATTTTCGAGGGTGTCAGATAGCAAAATGAAGGGTTGAATTGTTAATATTTGTAAATTCGAGAAAAAAGCCCGATTTGCATTTCGACAAATTTTGTTGTATCTTTGTATTACAAAGGGGGAAGCCACACGGTTTCCCCCTTTTTTTGCCCAAAAATGAGCAAAAACAACCTCAAAGGTTGTTAAAACAAGGTCCGATGTTGTGAAAATTACCTCCGATGTTGTTTTCACGAAGTCCGATGTTGTGAAAAATTCGACCCATTCCGGCCCAAAAACCTCGTATTTCGATGCCCGAAGGTCGAATTTTGAACTTTTTTTCAAAAAATTTCACATCGGATTTTTCTTAAAAAATGTTAACGAAGATTTAACACAAAAATCCGCACTGCGCAAACAGCCCAACCGCAAAATTGAACATTTTTTGAACAACCAAAATCCACCCCCCGAGGCCAACAAAAAAAGCAGCCCACACCTCACGGTACAAGCTGCCGATACGTCCTTCGGATAGCGCAAACCGAGCTGCGCAAGCCGACAAGGCACCCTTACTTTTGCAATTCCATGCCGAGGAGCATGCCGTCGTAGGAACTCATCAGCGTTGAGAGCGTAGTGAGCGTGGAGTTCGACGACTTTGCCGACACCGTCACGAGGAACTTCAGCAACTTGTCGGCATCGTAAAGAAGGCTCAGCGTGTTGCCCGTCTTCGCCACCTGCGGAGAAATTGTGCCCAAGCCATTGAGATATGTGAACGTCAACTTCTTATTCTCAAGGTCGAGCGTATAGTTGCCCTGAATGGTGCGACCCATTACTGTAGCAGTATAAGTATTGTCCTGATTGAACGTAAACGAAAGCTGGCCTGCTCCTACTCCTACCTTTGCGAGCGTATTGTTAATCTTCTCCTCAACCTTGGCAGCAGCCATCTCGCCGCCCGCCTTCATCAGGAAATTCTCAGTTTCGAACACGCAATCTGCACTCTTGAACGTCCAGGTACCCACGATGTCAGCCTGCTTGAGCGACGAACCGCCAAGAAGCGAGCCCAACAACCTTTCGAGGCCCGAAGAAAGCCCACCCGAAGCAGGCGCAGCAGCAGGTGTCTGAGCAGCAGGCGCACCCTGCCCCTGAGCCATCGGCGAAAACATGGACGAAGCCGAACCGCAGCCCGACATCAACGCTATGGCGCCTACAAGCGCCATTGAAAGAAAACTCTTTTTCATAGAACAAGTATTTTTATAATTGATATTGTTTCCCTGTAAATCGTGAAAACAGAAGTTTCCTGCAACATGCACCACCCAAAGAAAAAATACCGTGCAGGCAAGCGCAACCTCCGTTCACCTTTGCAAATTTATAATAATATCTTTAAATGAGCACCCGTTTCGCACAACGTTTTCAGCAAAAACCACATTTTCCGGAAGCGCACCGCGCCACACATTGCTCACAGCTTAATGAAACACAATTCGCTATCTCCACTTTGCAGCACACCGCACAAAAATGTTAAAATCAACTACATCCGTCAAAAAATCGCTAATAGCGTTGGTTTCAGCTCAGAAATTGCGTAACTTTGCATTGAAGTTAGAATGTGGAAAGATTTGGCTGCTTGCAACCACACAAAAAAATGCTAAAATAGAGGACCCGCTTAGAACAGCGCCTCGGTAAACCTGAGCATAAGCTCGGCAAGAAGGACTTGCCTCAAGCTGCTCCACATTCTGCTTTCGCACAAACGGTGCGTTGGGCAGATTTTTTTGTGCCCGAAAATTTTAAATGATTCGCTATTATAGATACTATAGAATTTATAGACACTATAACTTCTACAATCACAATATTCCCAAGAAATTAAAAATCTTACAACTATGTCATATCTCTTCACCTCAGAATCCGTGTCGGAAGGACACCCCGACAAAGTAGCAGACCAGATTAGCGACGCCGTGCTCGACGAGCTCTTGGCTTACGACCCCACGTCGAAAGTGGCTTGCGAAACATTGGTAACTACAGGCCAGGTTGTAGTAGCTGGAGAAATCAAGACCGACGCTTATGCCGACCTTCAGGAAATCGTGCGCCGCACCATCAAGCGCATTGGCTACACGAAAGCCGAATATAAGTTTGACGCCGACAGCTGCGGCATCTTCTCCGCGCTCCACGAACAAAGCGCCGACATCAATCGCGGCGTTGAACGCGAAGATCCCATGAACCAAGGCGCCGGCGACCAAGGCATGATGTTTGGCTACGCCAACAACGAAACCGATAGCTACATGCCCCTGCCCCTCGCCCTTGCTCACGACATCCTTCAGGTGCTCGCCGACATTCGTCGCGAAGGCAAGGTGATGACTTACCTGCGCCCCGACTCAAAGAGCCAGGTAACCATTGAATACGACGACAACGACCGCGCGCTCCGCATCGACACCATCGTCGTTTCTACGCAGCACGACGAATTTATCACCGCTGAAGAAGCCGGCAACCAGGAGAAAGCCGACGAAATGATGCTCCAGCAAATTCACGACGACGTCATCACCATCCTGATGCCCCGCCTCATCAAGGAGCGCGTGCATACCCCCGAAGTGCGCCAGCTCTTCGAAAACTCAACCATCAAGTACCACGTCAACCCCACAGGTAAATTCGTCATCGGAGGCCCCCACGGCGACACAGGACTCACAGGCCGCAAAATCATCGTTGACACCTACGGCGGTAAGGGCGCTCACGGCGGTGGAGCCTTCTCGGGCAAGGACCCATCAAAGGTGGACCGCTCGGCAGCCTACGCAGCACGCCACATTGCAAAGAACATGGTGGCAGCAGGCGTGGCAGACGAAATGCTCGTGCAGCTGAGCTATGCAATCGGCGTGGCTGAACCCATCTCCATCTACGTCAACACTTACGGCAAGAGCCACGTAGCACTCAGCGACGGCGAAATAGCTGAACGCATCAAGAACCTCTTCGACCTCCGCCCCAAGGCCATCGAAGAACGCCTCAAGTTGCGCCAGCCCATCTACGAAGAAACAGCCTCTTATGGCCACGTAGGACGCACACCCCAAATCGTGAAGAAAACGTTCTGCAGCAAGTATGCCGGCAAGAAGGAAGTAGAAGTTGAACTCTTCACGTGGGAAAAACTCGACTACGTTGACGTCATCAAGAAAGCGTTTGAACTTTAGAGTACGGAGAACCTGATTTAGAGTACAGAGAACAGAGCACAAAGTACAACTTGAAGAGTACAGAGAACAACTAACCATCCGAATGGTTTCTCATTTCACATATCTCCATTCTCCTTTCTCACGTACCTAATAACTCAACTACTAAATTCATCAATGAACATCACAGTATATGCAGCGTCGAGCGGACAGGTTCCGGCCGTCTATCTCGACGCTGCTCGCAACTTAGGCACGCTCATCGCCCAACGCGGCCACGCACTCGTTAATGGCGCCGGACGCACCGGGCTCATGGGAGCTACGACCGAAGGCGTACTCGCATCGGGCGGCAGAGCCATCGGTGTCATCCCCCAGTTCATGGTCGATGAAGGCTGGCACAACACGGATATGTCGGAACTCATCGTTACGCCCGACATGCACACGCGAAAGCAAACCATGGCCGAAGTATCGGGAGCCTGCATCGCCCTGCCCGGCGGCGTGGGCACTCTCGAAGAGTTGCTCGAAATCATCACGTGGAAGCAGCTCGGACTCTACCTCAAGCCCATCGTAGTGCTCAACATCGACGGCTACTTCAATCCCCTGCTCGAACAGCTCAGGACTGCCGTTGACCAACGCTTCATGCGCCAGGAACACGAGCAGATATGGAACGTAGCCACCACCCCCGAGGAAGCCATCCGTCTTTGCGAAGAAACTCCGCTTTGGAACCAGGCTGTTCGCAAATACGCAGCGCTCTGACCCACACAAAGCTCCGCGCTCCACAATACAACCGCAAGCCTCGCCTCTATCCACACAGACCTCCATGCACCCCACTCCACTGCAATCGCTCGTTAGCCAGCCCTTCCTTGGCGAACCTACGGCTTACTCGCTGCGCACCGACGACTGCGTGGCGATGGCATTCGTGCTCAGTTTTCTATGCATGGCATGGGTCGTGGCACACTCGCGTCAATTCATCATCGACAGCTTTGTCAACATCCTTGAAGACAACACCCGTTGCACCCGCTTCACAAAACGCGCCACGCACGAGCTTCAGGGAATACCTCTGCTCATCATCCAAGCAGCCTTAGGCTTCGGCCTCATCAGTGCCTACTTTGCAAATCAAACGACAACAGCCCCGGCCCCAACAATAGCGCCCCATCTCATAGTGCCCATAAGCGCCCTTGTGGCAACCTGCTACTACGTGGCACGAGTCGCAATTTATGCCGGCATCAACAGCGTATTCTTCACTCCGCAGAAAGTAAAAGCCTGGACGGACTTCTACCTGCTGTCACTGCTCATCGAAGGCGCAGCGCTCACTGCCCTTTCCCTCGCAAGCATCTACACGCAACTGAGCACAACAAGCAGCAAAGTAATCCTCATTTTGCTACTTATCGGTTTAGAAATTCCACGCTTCTTTAAGTTAAAAAGCATCTTTTTCCCCGGCTTCATAGGCTATATCCACATTTTTTTATACTTTTGCACGCTGAATTTAGCACCCATGCTTTTAGTTTGGCAAATTCTCACCAATTTTAACACTCAATTCTCGTAGATAGATGATCAAGAAGATTTTAATTTCTCAACCACGCCCTGAGTCAGAGAAATCTCCTTATTTCGACCTTGAAAAGAAGCATTCCGTAGAGTTTCTGTTTCATCAATTCATAAAAGTTGAAGGTATTGAGCCTCGCGAGTTCCGCGCACAAAAGGTTTCAGTGCTCGACCACACAGCTGTCGTATTCACATCGCGCCACGCCATCGACCACTTTTTCCAACTCTGCAAGGAAATGCGCGTAGCGATTCCCGAAACGATGAAGTATTTTGCGGTGTCCGAAACAATATCGCTCTACATTCAGAAATACGTTCAGTATCGCAAACGCAAGGTGTTCTACCCCGCAACAGGTAAGTTCGAAGACTTGCTTCCGCTCATGGTGAAGCACAAAACGGAAAACTATCTTGTGCCCCTGTCGGACGTACACAACGACGAAGTAAAGTCGGCTTTGGACGCCAACAACCTGAAGCACACAGAATGCGTGATGTATCGCACAGTGGCAAACAACTATCCCGACAACGCCCCCAAGGACTTTGAGATGGTTGTGCTCTTCACGCCTGCCGGTGTAACTTCATTGCTCCAGAACTTTCCGGACATCAAGGATAATGGTACTAAAATCGTGACATTCGGCAAGGCAACCTCAGTAGCAGCCGTTGAAGCCGGACTCAACATCACCTTGGAAGCACCTACTCCTAAAGCTCCCTCAATCACCGGAAGCATAGACCTATATCTCGCCGAAACCAATAAGGCATAATAAATTTCCTTGTGGAAATATGAGAACACCACGGCGATGTCCGACGGACTACGTGCGGTTTTCATATTTCCACAACTCGTTTTTTAGCAACAACATCAACGATGCGAATCTTCACCTTTCCCAAAGCCGAGCATCTCTGCTTGCGCAACGACATAGAACAGCTCTTTACGTCAGGTTCAAAGTCTGCCGCAGCCTATCCGTTGCGCTTAGTCTATCGCACCGTTGACCACCAAACAGGTCCGCAGGTCAAAGTGTTGCTAAGCGTGCCGAAACGCAAGTTGCGCCACGCCGTTGACCGCAACCGCGCCAAACGCCAACTGCGCGAAGCCTATCGTAAGCACAAGCACAGCCTGCTCGCTGCCCTCCCCCACGGAATTGGGGTGCACATCGGCTTTCTGTGGCTCTCCGACAAGCCCGTCGAAAGCGAGCACATCGAAAAAAAAGTTGTGCAACTGTTGACTCGCTTGCAAGAAAACCTGCTATCATCATCACCATCTACGTCCGAATCTTCATGCACACCAACCTGCTCGTAAAGATGCTCATCGCCCCGATACGCATCTACCAGCGCTACATTTCTCCGCTCACGCCGCCAGCTTGCAGGTTCACTCCCACTTGCTCGCAATACGCAGTCGAAGCACTCCGAAAGCACGGAGCCTTCAAAGGACTTTGGCTCGCACTGCGCCGACTGCTGCGCTGTCATCCCTGGGGCGGACATGGCTACGACCCTGTACCCTGAGCGACCATCTATCTGTCATCCAACGCGATAATACATTTACCTCCTTGGACTTCCACACACACAACCTTCATGCGCCCTTGCCTGCCATCATCAATATACCTGATGCCTGGCTGCTCAGCCCCGAGCAGGCGCAACTCAGGGAGCACGCCACCTATTCCGCAGGCTTGCATCCCTGGAACACAGCCGACACTGATGCCGAGAGGCTGTGGCAAGGCGTGTGCAAATGGGCACACCATCCACAAGTCGTTGCCATCGGCGAATGCGGGCTGGACAAACTGCGTGGGGCAAGCATCGACGTTCAAACAACATGGCTCGAACGCCACGTCATGCTCTCCGAAGCACTACGCAAACCGCTGACCCTGCATTGCGTCAAAGCCTTCGACGAAATCATCGCGCTGAAAAAGCGCCTTGCACCCACGCAACAATGGACCATCCACGGCTTTCGCGGCAAACCCGAGCAAGCACGCCAACTCGTGGCACAAGGATTTCACCTTTCCTTCAACAAGCACTACAACGAAGCCGCCTATGCCGCCACGCCTGCCCATTGCCGACACCTCGAAACCGACGACGCCGACACCTGATGCCGGAAAAAAACAAATACCGCAGTTAGAAATCCATATACTACGAACGAAAATTCATCTACCGCTGCCGAAAAACCGAATACTGCCGACGAAAAATCAAGTTGTTGCACACTTTCTGCGCAATTCTCGCAAGAAAACACTAACTTTGCCCAACATTAGCACACTCATATAATAATATATATAAAAACAAAACAATATACTCGCTATGAACTTTGTTGAAGAACTCAAATGGCGCGGCATGCTCCACCAGATGATGCCCGGCACACAAGAACTTTTTGATAAAGGCGAAATGGTCACAGCCTACGTAGGCATCGACCCCACAGCCGACTCTCTCCACATTGGCCACCTTTGCGGCGTAATGATGCTCCGTCATCTCCAGCAGGCAGGCCACAAGCCTCTCGCCCTCGTAGGGGGTGCGACAGGTATGATTGGCGACCCTTCGGGCAAGAGCGCTGAGCGCAACCTTCTTACTGAAGAAGTGCTCCGCCACAACGTGCAGTGCATCAAGGAGCAGCTCGGACGCTTCCTTGACTTCGAAAGCGATGCACCCAACGCTGCCGAACTCGTCAACAACTACGACTGGATGAAGAACTTCACATTCCTCGACTTCGCTCGCGAAATCGGTAAGCGCATCACAGTCAACTACATGATGGCAAAGGACTCTGTAAAGCGCCGTCTCAATGGCGAAGCAAGCGATGGCCTTTCGTTCACTGAGTTTACTTACCAGCTCCTTCAGGGCTACGACTTCCTCCACCTCTTTAAAGAAAAGAACTGCAAGCTCCAGATGGGTGGTTCAGACCAATGGGGTAACATCACTACTGGTACAGAACTTATCCGCCGTACGCTCGGCGGTGAAGCCGAAGCTTTTGCCCTCACATGCCCCCTCATTACAAAGGCTGACGGCAAGAAGTTTGGCAAGACTGAGCAAGGCAACGTGTGGCTCGACCGCAACCGCACTACGCCTTATGCGTTCTACCAGTTCTGGCTCAACGTAGGCGACGAAGAAGCGAAGCGCTACATCAAGATTTTCACCTCGCTCACACAGGACGAAATCAATGCCCTCATCGATGAACACGACCAAGACCCCGGTCGCCGCGTGCTCCAGCGCCGTTTGGGCGAAGAAGTTACGAAGCTCGTTCACGGCGAAGCCGACCTCGAAATGGCGGTTGAAGCCTCAAACATCCTCTTCGGTAAAGCAACAAAGGAAAGTCTCCTCAAACTCGACGAAGCTACGCTCCTCGCTGTGTTCGACGGCGTACCCCGCTTTGAAGTGGCACGCGACCAGATAGTAGGCGCAAAGGCCGTTGACCTCCTTGCTGAAACCACAAAGTGCTTCCCCTCAAAGGGCGAAATGCGCAAGCTCACACAGGGTGGCGGCGTAAGCATCAACAAAGAAAAGCTCGCAGCCTTCGACCAGGAAATCACCGAAGCCGACCTCCTTGACGGCAAGTACCTCATTACACAACAGGGCAAGAAAAAGTACTTCCTCATCATTGTGAAGTAAGCAACTATAACAAACATACACTAAATGGGCTGCACAAACAAACCATGTGCAGCCCATTTAGTTTTCACAAAGTGCGAGCTTCTTACTCCCGCAACAAATCAAGGTAGAATTGCAAAGCCTCTTCGAGTTCTGAAACGCATATAAATTCGTCTGCCGTATGCGAGCGCGAAGAGTTGCCGGGACCTAACTTAAACGAGGGAAACGACATAAGCGCCTGGTCCGAAAGTGTGGGCGATCCGAAGGGCACGCGCCCCATGCGGATGCAACGCTGAATGAGGGGATGGTCTGCGTCGATGCGCGAAGAATTAAGACGCGTGCTGCGTGCCTGCGCCTTACACTGAAGATGAGCCTGAATTTCTTCCAGGATTTCGAGATTGGAGTAGCACTCGTTGGTGCGCACATCAACAACAAAGGTGCAGGCGTCGGGCACTACGTTGTGCTGCGTTCCGGCCTGAATCTGCGTCACGCTCATCTTCACCTTACCCAGCAAGGGCGAAACGCGCTCGAACTCATGACTGCGCAACCACTCAATATCGGGCAACGCCTTGTAGATAGCGTTCACTCCCTCCTCACGCGCAGCATGGCCTGCCTTTCCTTCAGCGGTGCAGTCGAGCACCATCAGTCCCTTCTCGGCAATAGCCGGCTGCATGGCAGTAGGTTCGCCCACCAACGCTACGTCTATTGCGGGCAACAAGGGCAGCGAACGCTCAATACCATTGCGCCCCGATACTTCCTCCTCCGCCGAAGCAAGGTAAACCAGATTGTAAGGCAACTGCCCTTCGTCCTCCGCGTCCAGCTGCATGAAAGCAAAGAGCAACGCCACCAATCCGCCGCCACAATCATTCGTACCGAGTCCGTAGAGGCGCCCGTCCTCAAGCTGAGGTTCGAAAGGTTTGCGATTCCATCCCGCAACGGGTTTTACGGTGTCGATATGTGCGTTGAGCAAAAGGGTGGGTCGGCCGGGCAATTGCTTGCTGCCCACGCACCAGATGTTATTGGCTTCGCGCCTGGGCGTAAGTCCCTTGCTGCGCATATAATTTTCAAGAAAATCGGCACAAGCGCCCTCGTCTCGGCTGACAGAGGGGATTGCCACAATTTGTTTCAGGAGTTCGAGCATAGGTTGTTATGAAAAACTCATTAATATATAGGTGTTGTAGGCTGCAAAATTGGGGATTTTTAACAGAAACTTAAAAATTTTTGAATGAAAAATCCCGTTTTCCATGAAAAACCAATATCTTTGCCTTAATAATCATACAAACATCCGGAACTATGTTGAACAAATCGCATTTTGCAACGCTTATTCAGGAACAAGCCGCAAAGTATGGCGACACTCGTGTCATGTCCTATCGCGACTACGACCTCGACAAATGGGTCGAAATTTCATGGAACACTTTCAACGCCACACAGCGTGCCGTTTCGCGCGCACTGCTCCACGCCGGTGTAGCTGTTCAGGAGCGCGTAGCTGTGTTCTCGCAGAATAAGCCCGAATGTTTGTTCATCGACTTTGGAGCCTACGCCATTCGTGCCATCACTGTGCCATTCTTTGCAACGAGTAGCGCTGCACAGGTGGCTTACATGATTCAGGATGCCGAAATCCGCTACGTCTTCGTAGGCGAGCAGCAGCAGTACGACACGACATTCTCCGTCGTATCGACCTGCCCGACACTCGAAAAAATCATCATTTTCGACCCCAAGGTGCAGCGCAACGCTGGCGACCACATCTCCGTATATCTCAGCGACTACCTCGCCAAGCATCAGACGGCATCGGCATTCGACGCCGAGATTGAAGCACGTCAGCGCAACGCCTCGGACAAGGACATCGCAAACATCCTTTACACCAGCGGCACGACAGGACAGAGCAAGGGCGTCATCCTCACCCACGAAATGTACCAGGAAGCACTGCGCGTCAACAACCTTGCCGTGCCCATGTACGAAGGCTACACAGCCATCAACTTCCTGCCCTTTGCCCACGTATTCGAGCGCGCCTTCAGCTACTGGTGTCTTGCCGAAGGCATGCATCTCGCCGTGAACCTCCGTCCGCTCGACATTCAGAAGTCGCTTACTGAAGTCCATCCCCACTGTATGTGCTCCGTTCCCCGATTCTGGGAAAAAGTGTATCAGGGCGTGTTGCAAAAGATGGAGACAGGTTCGTTCGTGCAGCGCACACTCATCCGAAAAGCCCTTGCGACGGGTTCGAAATGCTGGCTCGAATATACTTCGAAATGCAAGCCCATCCCATTTTGGCTCAAACTCAAATACAGCTTCTACGACAAGACCATCATCCAGTTGCTGCGCAAGACGCTCGGACTTGAGAATGCCCACATCTTCCCAACAGCCGGAGCAGCCGTGTCGCCCGAAGTCGAGACCTTCGTGCATGCAGCAGGGCTCAACATGCTCGTGGGCTACGGCTTGACCGAATCTACGGCAACCGTTTCGTGCGACGTAATCGGCAAACCCTTTACCAAGGGCTCCGTAGGCCGACTTGTCTCAGACCTTGAAATCAAGTTTGGCGAAAACAATGAGATATTGTTGCGCGGAAAGACCATCACCCCTGGCTATTACAACAAGCCCAAGGAAACAGCCGAAGCCATCGACGCCGAAGGATGGTTCCACACAGGCGATGCCGGCTACATAAAGGACGGCGAACTCTACCTCACAGAGCGCATCAAGGACCTCTTCAAGACTTCGAACGGCAAGTACATCGCTCCGCAAATGATAGAGTCAAAACTTGTGCTCGACCGCTACAATACGCAAGCCGTAGTCGTTGCCGACCGCCGCAAATTCGTATCTGCACTCATTGTGCCCGACTACGCCTTGTTGCGCCAATACGCTGAAGAGCACGAACTTGGATGCACTACGCACGAAGAACTCTGCCAGCACCCCGAAATCCTGAAGATGATTAAGCAACACATCGACCAGTTGCAGCAGGACCTCGCTCCCTACGAAATGGTGAAGCGATTTACGCTCCTGCCTCAGCCCTTCACGATGGAAACGGGAGAATTAACTAACACACTTAAGATTAAGCGCCGCGTGGTTTACGAAAAATACGCTGACCTCATCGACAAGATGTACGAGGAATAAGCCCCATCCCACGCAGCTACATTTTATATGATTACAGCCGAACAATTAAAGGAAGTAAGCGAGCGCGTCGAGGCGCTCAACAGATATCTGGACATCGACGCCAAAATTATTGAGCACGAAGAAGAACTCATCCGCACGCAGGACCCCGGATTTTGGGACGACGCCAAGCGCGCCGAGGAACAGATGAAGAAAGTAAAGGCGCTGGAGAAATGGATTAAGGACTACCGCGAAGTCAAGACCATGTCCGACGAACTGGCACTCGCCTTCGACTTCTACAAAGAAGAGATGGTGACCGAACAGGAGGTGGACGATGCCTACGCCCACGCCCTCGAAGCCATTGAAGCCCTCGAACTCCGCAACATGCTTCGCCAGGAAGAGGACGTGATGGACTGCGTGCTCAAAATCAACTCGGGCGCCGGCGGTACCGAAAGCCAGGACTGGGCTTCCATGCTCATGCGTATGTATATGCGCTATGCCGAAGCCAGCGGACGCAAGGTGACTATCGTCAACCTGCAGGACGGCGACGAAGCCGGCATCAAAACCGTAACGATGGAAATCGAAGGCGACTCGGCATACGGCTACCTCAAAAGCGAAAACGGCGTGCACCGCCTTGTACGCGTATCGCCCTACAACGCACAGGGCAAGCGCATGACGAGCTTTGCGTCCGTCTTCGTCACTCCCCTTGTTGACGACTCCATCGAGGTGTACGTTGACCCCGCACGCGTCAGCTGGGACACTTTCCGCTCAGGCGGCGCCGGAGGTCAGAATGTCAACAAAGTGGAAACAGGCGTACGCCTCCGCTATATGTACCAAGACCCCGACACTGGCGAGGAAGAAGAAATCCTCATCGAAAATACGGAGAGCCGCAAGCAGCTCGAAAATCGCGAAAACGCCATGCGCCTGCTCCGCTCGCAGCTCTACGACCGCGCATTGCAGAAGCGCAAAGCCGCACAGGCCAAAATCGAAGCCGGCAAGAAGAAAATCGAATGGGGCAGCCAGATTCGCAGCTACGTATTCGACGACCGCCGCGTCAAGGACCACCGCACAGGATTCCAGACCAGCGATGTAGGCGGCGTGATGGACGGTAAAATCGACGGCTTCATCAAGGCTTACCTCATGGAAGAAGGGGGCGTCAGCGAAGATTAACATCCCTACGCCGACACCCGTAAACAAATTGCAAACACTTTAAAACCATACTCTTATGTCAACAAACAAACACGCTCGCAAGTCTGCTCACGCAGCTAAGGAAAAGCAGCAAGCACGCAAGGTGCTCTTCGGATTGCTTGGCGCCATCCTCGCACTCGGAGTGCTCGCAATCCTCGCAGCAAGCCTCATCTAATTTAGATTGCACAACGACTTGCCTTCACACTTACGGGTAGAGAGGTATGCGCCCAAACGGTGCACCGCCCTCTCTGCCCGTACTTTTTTTCAAAACACACCAACCCCACCACCATCATGGCCATTGAAATAGAACGCAAATTCCTCGTCAGCGGCGAGTTCAAGCACCTCGCCACGGCGAGCAAGCTCATCAAGCAAGGCTACATTTCGAGTCAGAAAGGTCGCACCGTGCGCGTGCGCATTTCCGACCACCAAGGTTTCCTCACCATCAAAGGCCCGTCGCTCAAAGGCGGGCTTTCGCGCTACGAGTTCGAGAAAGAAATCTCGATGGACGAGGCCCTTTCGCTCATGATGCTCTGCGAACCCGGCATCATCCACAAAAGGCGCTGGCTCGTGCCCATAGGTAAGCACACCTTCGAAGTCGATGAGTTTTTCGACGACAATGCCGGACTCATCCTTGCCGAAGTCGAACTCAACGACGAGGACGAAGCCTTTGAGCGCCCCGATTTTCTGGGCGAAGAAGTCACCGGCGACCGCCGCTACTACAACTCCTGCTTGCGAGTCAACCCATACTCCACATGGGATGCAAACTTAAAATAGTAAAAACTACAATCTAATCCATTATTAATAATCTTCAATCAATCGCTTATGAAAAAAATCGTATTTTTTGTTGTGATGTTTATCACATTAAGCACACAATGTTTCTCTCAAGAATTGAAAGAATACCAAAATTTTACAAGTAACCAAGAATTAGGTGGTGAAGCTAAAATCAAAGAATGTTCTGAGATAATTGTAGAAAATAATAGTACTAAATCTTTTAAAATAGAAATTGATGAAGCTGGTGATTATTTCATTCATTTTTGGATTTTACCATCCAAAGATAGAAATGGGAATTTATCTACTTATACGGTGAGTGTTAACAACAATATGTTATTAGAGCCTATTAACACATTAAAGAATGATTGGCACTCTGCAACACTTAAAAACAATGTAAAAATTTCATTAAATAAAGGTCTAAACATTATCACTATTCATGGAACAACATCTAACTTTCCTAATGTCGAGCACATTAAGATTTCAAAAAGTCTCCCAAGAGCTACAATTGACAGCAGTACTTACGAAGAATATAAAAACAAAATAATTAAAAACATTTCATTATCTACAAAATCCATTCAACAAAGTAACACAAACTTTGCATACACCACAGAAACTTTTAATTTTCAAAATATATCTACAAGAACTAATACAAGTGAAAACCCACTATATAATTATGAATTTCACTTAAATATGACTTCTTATTACACTTTCTACACGAACGTGTACTTTGAAAGAGGACAAGAAGTCAACATATCAACCACAGGTATTAATAACTTTCAGCATTTCATAGAATTATTTAATTCTTCTAATCCTGAGAATTATTCATGGAGTCAATTATCAAATAGTAATGGTGCTACTAACATGAGTATAACTATACCTCGAAATGGGAATTACTATATACGCGTTCGTTCATATTACAATGCACAAACTGGCTTGTGCAATGTTAACATAAACAACGAAAATATATACGACAGCGTTACTGTTTTTAGTATTGGTGTACGCAGTACATACGACACTCTAGAAACATACAATACTTTTACTTGTCATAACACAGGCGATCCAATAATCTACATTCAAGAAGGAACATCATTAATCGGAAATATACATACTTTCAACAACAATATAGGAAATATAGGACTATTCAATTGGGGGAAAAACGCATATATAAGAAAAAAATTTGAAAGACCCGTTCATGCTGTTTTATTATCCACAGCAACTTCTCAGACTCCAAGATCAACTTTTGACTTATATATAAAATGTCTAAACAGCAATATCTTGCATCAATTCCCTTTACTAAATGAGGCAGAAGCCATACAATCCTCCCCTTACTCTTCATTTTACAATTGTATTTCATGGAGTGGAGGTATTACATCATATTGGGAATGGCCTCTTTCTTTAAATTCTATATATTTCAACCCAGAACCGATTGTTTCATTTGACAATTTTTATAATGCAAGAGGATTCACACGTGAAGGAGCTACATTGGAAAATAGCGTAATTGATTTGTACGAAAAATTAAACAGTAGTGGTTATATGGAATTTACACATGCAGCCATTAGAAAAGGTGCAGACAACAATGCTCATGGTTATGATTGGGAAAGTAAACCAGGTGAATTAATGAGAACTTTTCATCCAAGGTATGCTCTAGAAGGCAATATTTATGGTCGTATCTGTGCCCACTATATACGCAACAATTCTATTTCAAGAACATTAGAAGAAGAAATTGCAGATGGAACTACTGTTTTAGAATACACTTCATATAATTCAGAGGACAGTGACTATATTACAATGAAAATAAAAGAAATAGACA
>JAFOWI010000084.1 GCA_017425985.1 Bacteroidaceae bacterium
GGTGCGTCCCTGGCAATATTTCCAGGAGTATCTGCACCACGGATATTTCCCCTTCTTCCTCGAAAGTCGCAACTTTACGGAAGCACTCCTCAAGGCGATGAACAACATGATTGAAGTCGATGTGCTCTTCACGAAGCAAATCGAGTTGAAGTACCTCTCGCGCCTCAAGAAGTTGCTCTACCTCCTTGCTGTGTCAAAGGACCCCGCGCCCAACGTCAGCAAGTTGGCCGACGAAATTGGCACCAGCCGCGCTACCGTGATGAACTATCTGAAGTGCCTTGAAGAAGCGCGCCTCATTAACATGGTATATCGCGAAGGCGACCAGACACCGAAGAAGCCAGCAGCAGTAATGATGCACGATACGAACTTGCTCTACGCTGTGTACTCACCAACGATGGACGACCAGCTCATCATGGAAACCTTCTTCGTAAATACGCTTTGGCGCCACCATCAAGTGCGCAAGAAGCGCCGTCCCGGTACGTATCAAATCAACGGTACTACAGATATCTGCGTGTGCGATCGCTCAAAGCGCATGAAGCAAAACCCCAACATGATTTATGCGCGCTATAACACCGAAGTTGGTCACGACCGCGAAATACCTCTCTGGCTCTTCGGCTTCTTGTACTAAGAGATAGCTGACTCCTCGCCGTGTTTCCGACGTTCGAAGCTGGAAGTACCTCGCTCGTAGCAGCCGTTATCTTTGGCGTCTTCGCGCGAATCTGTATCTTATGTGTGAGGAATTTAAGTAAAAGGATATCAATCGTTTGTGAACTCAGATTCTCATAATTTTTAAGTGCTGCATTTTCCTGAGAAGGAAAGTGCAGCTTTTTTATTGCGTTTCGTCTAAGCCAATAAATTCCGGCATTGTCTTCAGTGTTCGCGTCAGCGTTCGTTGTTCGTGAACCGGCATTCCGTAGCGCAATCCCGCAATTAGATTTCAATCTGACGAATTTAAATTTCACGCGGACTATGCGGAAGGCGCAGAGCCATTCGGCACATATCGATACACAAATATTCCGAATGGTGTAGGGGCCACTTTATGTCGGTCCGTCGCCCCATGAGGGGCGGACATACACCCCCGGTATCGTAATTTGAGTGGTGTTTAGAGTAATTCCGGCAAACGATACGGCCTGAAAGGCCAACAAGCTCCAAGCCCAGGGTAACGCCCTGGGTAATACAACACCCGAGAAGTACGCCCTGAAAGGGCAAAAGAGATGAATGTCAGTTTCTTACCTCTGCTTTTGCCCTTTCAGGGCGCAATGTACAACCTATCTTCTACCCAGGGTGCCGCTCCTTCGTCGCTTGCCCCGGGCTTTGAGCTTGCCGGCCCTTTAGGCCGTGGTTTGGCGCACTGAATTCAAGAACACAATTTTTGATTTCACACAGAAATGAATTTAATTTCACACAGACTTCACAGAAGTCGCAGAACCATTCGGGGCATATTGTTACACAAACATTCCGCATGGCGTAGGGGCCACTTTATGTCGGCCCGCCGCCACGTGAGGGGCGAATATACACCGCCCGCATGGTAAGCACGCGAAGCAAGTGCGCCTCCGCGACTTCCGTGAAGTCCGCGTGAAAATAAAATTTCTGCGAGCAAACAGCAAGAAGAATTTTTGCTACGCCGTCCCGGCGTGCGGGCCGACATGAAGTGGCCCCTACGGCATCCGCGATGTTTTGCTCAACAAATATCCCCCGAATAAGGACCTTTTTCAACGAAAATCGGGGGACGAGTTTTGTTAACATTTATTCACATTTCGGGGTCAAAAAAATTTTTGTCCTATTTTACGGAATCTTTGTCCTTTTTCGGAAGTCGGCTTTTTTTACCCCGAAATGGGAGGTTTTCGTGCTGAAATCGGTCGAAAAATTCACGACATCGGAGGTCGTGAAAACAACATCGGACTTTGTTTTAACAACCTTTGAGCTTGTTTTTGCCCGTTTTGAGCCAAAAAAAGGGAGAAACCGCATGGTTCCTCCCTTGTAATACAAAGTTACAACAAAATTTGACGAAATCCAAATTTGTTAATAGATGTTAATTTAACATGCGTTAACAATTTATCATTTATTTTGCAATCTGTGCTTAACGAAAATGATTGTTTCAGGCAACGCCGATTTCGGGCATAAAATCCCAATGGTCGGTTTGTATCGATGCAAAATTTGCGGAACGTTGTCGTTGTGCGAAGATGCGTGCGCAACCGAAATTTTACCTTTCCTTGCACCCGAGCACACAACATATAATATAATAACGAGGTTAACGTCTTTTCTAAAAATTGTATCCCGTGTTATTAGTAGAACTGTTTATAATATTCCTTAAAAAGGTATGTGTTGATTATTATTTGGATTGTTTAATACATTCTGAAATTTGTAATCAAATAACAAAATGCAGTTGTATCTGTTAATTATCGGATAGTAGATTATATATTTTTTCCCATTTATTTTTGCAACTACTTATTAATGGATTTTTGTATTCGTTATGTTGAATTTTAAGATTTTCTTCGCTTTTCTTTACGCCAACTCCGTTTAACCATGTAACATCTACTCCAACCATTGGTTTGCACTTTAATTGTCTATTCCATTCAGTAACATACCATTTATTGCTTGTTGTTATTAAATCAAGCACTTCTTCTTTTGTTAAAACATAAAATTCAAATTCAGAGAAGTTTTTAGTGGTTTTTACAAATACCCAAGGTCCAATGATATTTTCGTTTATTTTTGGAATCGTTCCATTTAACTCTGAGA
>JAFOWI010000004.1 GCA_017425985.1 Bacteroidaceae bacterium
ATCTCTAAATTGTGCAGCATTTCTTCGTAAGTCGTAAGGCCTATTAAGTGTTCTGTCAGAAATTTGTATTCTAATCCGTAATAGATGAGTTGTTCGGATGTTATCCCTTCGTCGAGGAGTGCTTGTACTTCTTTAAGCATTCCGTCTTCTATACGTTTTTGCAGGCGTTGAGTGATTCGCTGTCGCCTGGTCTCTCGGCTGATATCAATCCCGATAGTGAGGCTATTAAGTACCGGAAAGTGGCGGTCGGCGACGGGGTGATTTTGTTCGTAGTCTGCTATTTCAATGGCTCTGATAGCTCTTGTTGCAGTATCTACGTCTGTCGTGTTGTGTAGTTTTACCGGATAGGATTTAAGGATTTCTATGAGTTCGGATAAAGTCTTGTCCTTCAGCTCTTCTCTGAGTTGATGATTTTGTGGGACCGGACAAAGATTGTATGCTTTAACGATGCTTTCGAGGTAAAGTCCTGAACCACCGCATACAATCACCGTTTTTCCTCGCTGTTTGATTTCGTTGTATGCTTCAAGAAAATCTTGCTGGTAGCGAAAAAGGTCGTATTTTGTTCCGGGTTCAACAATGTCGATGAGATGGTAGGGGATGTTTTTCCCATCAACAATGTAGTCTTCCAAATCTTTTCCTGTTCCAATGTCCATTCGACGGTAAACCTGGCGCGAGTCTGCGCTAATTATTTCAGCATCGAGTGTTGACGCAAGTGCAGCCGCAAAATTTGTTTTCCCTGATGCAGTAGGGCCTAACACTGTAATTATGTCGTATTTTGATTGCATGTGGAGTTACGGATGATTTGTTTGGAGGTGGGTCTTATAAATTTGCTTTGTTGAGAATTTGAGTTTAACCGATATGCATTTGTCAGTAGCGGAGGATGTGTCGCGGCCACTACTACGGATGCGAGTGGTTAAAAGAGCAGGATAAAACCGTTTTGGTAACAAAAGATTAAGGCTTTTACCATTATTAATAATCTGTGGGAATTTATAGCCCAACTTAAAAAGAATCTACGATAAAAATAAGCAGAGGGGGTGTCAAATAAAGGTTTGACACACCCTCTGAATATTAATAAGGGGACAGTATGCAATTAATTAGTCTTGACGAACAACTTTACCCATTGCCATTACGAAGGTAAGTTCTTGATTTTTGTCAAACATAATGATATCGGCATCTTTACCTTTTTCAAGTGAGCCTTTGCGATCATATACTCCCATAATTTTTGCGGGCGTTTCGCTTATCATGCGGCAAGCATCTTCCATGGGGATGTCTGCTTGTTGAACACATGTGCGAACAAGGCGGTCCATTGTTGCGATGCTACCTGCCAAAGCTGAGCGGTCGGCAAGTTTGCAAACGCCATCTTCGTAGATGACGCGTGGGTCGAACGCTGTTGTTTCATTGCTTGCCGCTCCTGCAAGTGCGTCTGTAATGAGGGCGGTACGTTCTACACCCTTGATTTGATAAACCATCTTGAGCATTACGGGAGGAACGTGGATACCGTCAGCAATAAGTTCTACCGTCATGTTTTGTTCTGTCAAGATGCTTTCAACTGTTCCGGCTTCTTTAAATTCGCGGTTTTTGTAAACGACGGGCATTGCGTTGTAGAAGTGAGTAGCATGTGTCATGCCTGCTTCATTTGCGGCTTTCACTTCGTGGTACTTAGCTCTTGTATGTCCGATGCTTGGAAGTGTTCCGTGTTCACGACAGCATTTGATGAAGTCGATAGAGCCTTCAAGTTCGGGCGCTTCGTCCCAACGCTTGATACAATTCGTTTTGTTGAGCAAATATTCGTACTCTTCCTTAACGGGAGCTTTAATCCATTCGGGAATTTGAGCTCCTGCCTGCTTCATGTTGAAGTAGGGGCCTTCAAGGTGAAGACCAAGGATAGGACTATCGGGCTCAGCCATTAATTTTTCAGTAGTTTCGATTGCTGCTTCAATCATGGGAACCGTTGAAGACGACAATGTGGGATAGATTGCAGTTGTACCGTAGTGCATGTGAGCAGCAACAGCTACGCGGAAAGCCTCTTCTGTTCCTTCCATGAAATCGCGGCCACCACCACCATGAACGTGCATTTCAATACCGCCGGGTACGATGTCGCAACCCTTAGCATCGATGATTTCAGCATTTTCAAGTGGGGTATTGTTGTTTGATACTTCAGCAATTTTGTTGCCGTCGATAATGATACTGCCATTTTCTAACCAGCCATTGGGCGTGAGGATTCTTCCGTTTACAATTTGTTTCATATTAATGTTTGATTTAAAGTTTAATAATTCTTTTTAGTTGGAAATTGGCTTGTTTGCTTTTTCCAAAACAAAATTAGGTATTTTTTCTGATTCAGAAATAATTTTCTTTTTAATTTTGTTCATCCGATACAATAATAAGCATATTGATGAGTTCTATATAGTATGCAAAAACTACTGAATTTTATAATTTTCGTACCCTGGATTGTGATGTTTATAGGGTGTAATACGGCTGAGCGCAACATCAGGCAAGCCGAACAATCGCTCTCGCGAGGCGAGTATGAGGCTGCTGCTAATTATTTTAAGAAGGCTTATCAGCGGACTTCGCCAAAGGAGCGTAAGCAGCGAGGATTGTTGGCTTATCGTATGGCTGAAGCATACAATAGTTATGGCAACATTGCAAGGGCTGTGGGAGGTTATAAAAATGCCTTACGTTACGGCATGACCGATACGCTCACGAATCTTCGTTTGGGCCAGCTCCTTGCTCAACAGGGGCAGTATAAGGCTGCTGCGGTGGCTTATCAGGAGTTCCTCGATAGCTTCCCTGAGCATCAGCAGGCATTGTTGGGATTGTTGTGGGCAAAGCAGGCACCGGAGTTTAAACAAATTGGCTCGGCTTATACCGTGAAGCAGGAAAAACTGTTTGCCTCCTCGCGTTCGGATTATGCTCCGATGCTTTTGGGCGATGAGAGCACAGAACTGTATTTCAGTACAACGCGAAATTCGTGTAAGGGCGAAGAAATCAGTGACATCACAGGCATGAAACCGGGTGACATCTTTGTGTCGAAGAAGAACGAACGCGGGCAGTGGCAGAATCCGGAGCCTGTCGAGGGCGAGGTGAATACAGCGATTGATGAGGGGGCTTGCTGCTTCACGTCCGAGGGCACGAAAATGTATTTCACGGTTTGTCCGACAGACCCCAATTATCCGCGTTTTGCTGAGATATGGGTGTCGAGTCGTTCGGATGCATCGTGGGGAAAGCCTTCTAAATTGAAAATTTCTGCCGACACCTTAAGCTCATATGCTCATCCTACGCTTTCTGTTGATGGTGAGTGGCTTTATTTCGTTTCGGACATGCCCGGTGGAGTAGGAGGCATGGACCTTTGGCGTTTGCGCTTTGATGGAACTGAAGTTGAATTAATCGAAAACCTGGGACCGTCCATCAACACTGAAGCCGACGAAATGTTTCCAACGATGCGCCCTACGGGTGAACTCTATTTCTCGTCGAACGGACGCGGAGGAATGGGCGGACTCGACCTTTATGCCGCAACCGAGGATACGACTACCCACACATGGAACGTACAGCATTTGCCGGCGCCTATGAATTCTTCGGGAAATGATTTTGGCATTACTTTTGAGGGATTCCGTAATCGTGGATTCTTTTCGTCTTCGCGCTCTACCGGCGGACGAGGATGGGACAAAATTTATTCCTTTTCTCACCCCGAAGTGTCGCAAACAGTTAAAGGTTGGGTGTACGAAGCCGATGGCTATCAGCTGCCCGAGGCCGAAGTGTTTATCGTTGGAGACGACGGTACGCAGCGCACGGTGGGCGTGCGCGACGATGGTTCCTTCGAAATGAAAGTAGAGCCGGGCGCCCGATACGTGTTCTTGGCAACATGCAATGGATACCTCAATCTCTACAACAATCTTTCAGCCGACACCGTGGCGCTCGAACATCAATATGTGCTTCAATTTCCGATGGCGTCGTTGTTTGTTCCGGTTTTGATTCGTAACGTCTTCTTTGAGTTCGACAGTGCGGAACTCACGCCTGAGAGCACAGCTGCGCTCGAACGTTTGGCAACCATGTTGAACGACAACCCCGGGATTACCATCGAACTCTCAGCCCACACAGACTCGCGTGGTAGCAATTCCTACAACAAACGCCTCTCTCAGCGTCGTGCCGAAAGTGTGGTAAAGTATCTTGTAAGCAAGGGTATAGCGCAGGAGCGACTTACGCCCGTTGGCTATGGAGAGGACTTGCCGAAAGTGGTGAATCGTAAGCTTACCGAAGAACACACCTTCCTCAAGGAGGGCGACGTGCTCACAGACGAGTTTATCGACGCCTTGCAGCCCGAGCAACAGGACATTTGTCATGCCCTCAACCGACGCACTCAGTTCCGAGTGTTGCGAACGGATTATAAGTAGCGCTACGCCTATTTTCTTATTTCTTACGGCGTATAGATATAGTTCTCGCTTCTTAACAATATATATATATGGAGAGTTGGTGTTGTTGCCGACTTTCCATTTTTTTTATCGTCCTTGCTCCGTGCGCATCGAATGCTTCTTGGCTATGAATGGTGCAGGCATCTGTAAAAAGACCGACGCTCTGACGTGTGCATTCTTTCCTTATAATAATCGGTGACAAATCTTTGTTTTTCTGTTCTTGGTAATAATGTCAATTTTGAACACCCAATCTGAATGAGCATAAGCCACAATGCTCTCAGCCGTACGACAAACACACTTCAATTTTAGAACAAAACAAAACATTCTCCCCCAAAATCTTAATCAAATAATTAACTAACACGTAGGAAATTTAATCTCGGGACTCCCGAAATTAACTAACTCGATGGAAATTTAATATCGGGACTCCCGAAATTAACTAAC
>JAFOWI010000085.1 GCA_017425985.1 Bacteroidaceae bacterium
AGAGCCTTGTGAGAAACAACAACGTTCTTGAATTCCTGGTTAATCTTAACTACCTGGAATTCCATTGTCTTACCAACGAATACATCGTAATCGCGGATGGGCTTAACGTCAATCTGAGAACCGGGAAGGAACGCTTCGATACCGAATACATCAACAATCATACCACCCTTTGTGCGGCACTTGATGTAACCCTTAACAATTTCCTTAGATTCGAGAGCTGCATTAACGCGTTCCCAAGACTTAGAAGCACGCGCCTTATTATGTGAAAGAATGAGCTGACCCTTAACACCTTCGAGGCTTTCTACAAATACTTCTACTGTATCGCCAACTGCGAGTTCGGGGTTGTAACGGAATTCAGAAGCGTTAATAATACCATCGCTCTTGTAACCAATGTTTACAACAACTTCGCGCTTGTTGATAGCCTTTACAGTACCATCTACTACTTCGTTTTCGCTAACGCGACCGAGAGTGTTTTCGTAAGCAGCAGTGAGTTCTTCACGACTCTTTTCGCCTGCTACGTTGCCAGTTTCGAATGCTTCCCAATCGAAATCAGCGAGGGGTGCTACATTTTTTAAATTTTCCATTTTTGTTAGTTTGTTTTAAATTAACAAGTTAGACATTATGTTGACTTTCATTTGGAGCCGAACAAATCTTAAAACTCCAAAATCGGCTGCAAAATTACACAAATATTTTAAATCTGTCAAAAAAACTTACACTAATCTTTTATAAAAAATATCATTTAAGTAAGTTTTTAATTAATTCTGCAATCCTTAAAACAAAATTGTGATTAAAAAACATGACTAACATGCCTTTCAACCACAATTAATATAAAATTAGAGTAAACACATATCCTTCTTTACTCTATTCACTACATCTACCCCCTTTAGAGCTTCAACGATTTTAAATGCAAAATCAAATGTAGCTCCCGGCGCTTTAGCCGTAATGATATTTTCATCTACTACTACGTTTTCGTCTAAGTAATTCGCACCATGTTCACTCTTTTCTGTGCCAGGATAAGTTGTAGCATTACGAGAGGTTAAAATTCCTAAATTGCCAAGAACCACAGCAGGCGAAGCACAAATAGCAGCAATGCGTCCGTTTTTTTCGTTTGCACTTAGCAAAGCTCTTTTCAGCCAAACATGCTTAAACAAATTAACTGCTCCGGGCATACCACCTGGCAAAATAATACAATCGCTATTATCCAAAGCAAATTTCTTAAAAATATCATCTGCCTTCACGGTTAATCCATGTGAACTTTCAACATTGCGAGCGCCCGAAATCGAAACCAATCGAACTTCAAGCTGAGCTCTACGCAAAATATCAGCCGTTGCCAATGCTTCTATTTCTTCAAAACCATCTGCTAATAAAATATGTACCATAAATATATCTAATTACATTCCAAGTTTTACGTTTCAAAAGTACTTTTCCAATTCAACATACTCTAATATATAAATGAGTAAGAGGGTTACTATTTTTCTCCGTCAATCTGAGCCAAATATTTGGCGATAGTCGATTCAAAACCATAATACAAAGCATCGCATACAAGCGCATGGCCGATACTTACTTCGTCAATACACTTTATTGTTTTGCAAAAATACTCCAGATTTTCAAGACTCAAATCGTGACCGGCATTTACGCCCAAGCCTATCGACTTACTATATTCCGCTGTTTTTAAGAAAGAAGCAATAGCTATGGTTGCATCCTTAGCATACATTGCCGCATAAGGCTCTGTGTAAAGCTCTACACGATCTGCTCCTGCTCTCTTTGCATACTCAGCCATTTCGCAATCTGCCGAAATAAAAATACTCACCCTTATATTCTTCTCCTTGAAACGACTGACAACTTTTGTCAAAAATTCAAGATTTTGCTTTGTATCCCAACCTGCATTAGATGTAAGTTGGTCTGGCTTATCGGGCACAAGTGTAACCTGAGCAGGTTCAACTTCCAACACCAAACGAATAAACTCTTCTGAAGGATAACCCTCAATATTAAATTCCGTTTGCAAAACCTTTCTCAAATCTCTCACATCTTGATATCGAATGTGTCGTTCATCAGGACGGGGATGCACAGTTACCCCGTGCGCACCTAAGCGTTCGATGTATTGCGCAACAGCGATTAAATCAGGATTATTTCCGCCACGGGCATTTCTTAAAGTTGCGACTTTATTGATATTTACAGACAGTTTTGTCATTATGAATAAAAATACTAATTTTGCTTGAAATTGTAGAAAAACACTGCAAATTTACAAAATATTTAGTTTAAAAAAACTTAATTTTGTCAAAACAGCATGATTATAGCATTAATCGGTAATATTTACCAAACTGAGAAAAGTAAATACCTCGAAGAAATAATTCAATATTTTCTTTCAATGGGTGATACCATAATCGCTGAAGAGCAATTTTTGACGTTCATCGCAGATAATCTTTCCATCGACACCTCACACATTGCTCCATTCTCCAGCACTCAATTCACTGCCGATTTATGCATTTCGATTGGTGGTGATGGCACATTTCTGAAAGCAGCAGCTTTAGTTGAACACAAAAACATCCCGATTTTAGGAATCAACACAGGACACCTGGGCTTTTTAGCCGACATTTCGCCAAACGACATCAACAACGATCTCCGAGCAATTCATGAGCAAAACTTCACTGTAGAACAACGCAGCGTTATCGAGGCTAGAAACGACAACAGACTCATCAGCATTCACCCCTATGCACTCAACGAAGTAGCTGTGATGAAACACGACAACTCCTCGCTCATCCACATCGAAGCATACGTAGATGGCGCGTTGCTCAACAATTATGCAGCTGATGGCGTCATCGTCACCACCCCAACCGGCTCAACAGGTTACTCGCTCTCTGTAGGCGGCCCTATACTCGCACCCATGTCGGGCACACTGTGTTTAAGCCCCATCGCCTCACATAGTTTGAACACTCGCCCGGTCGTAATCCCCGACAACGTCGAAATCATGCTGAAAATCGAAAGCCGCACCAGCAACTTCCTGCTCTCCATCGATGGACGAAGCGAAAGCTTCCCATGTTCCAACAATATTTACATCCGAAAAGCGCCTTACAAAATCAGTGTCGTACGCATTGGCTACAAAAGTTTTTACGACACACTGAAGAAAAAGTTAGCATGGGGCAAACGCGGCGAATAGCCCAGAAAAAACACCTTTACTAAACATAACACTCATTTTATATATATAGAACAGCAAATGCACAAGTTTCAAAAGTTCAGACAAATCATCACATGGCTCTGGAACATGAGCCGAGGACTGCGCTTCCTGACAATACTCAACACCACGTTGGGCATTACACTCGTGGCAGCCGATTTGCTCTTCGTTTGGGCTTCAAAACTTGTTATCGACGCCGCCACACTCAGCGACTATCCGATTTCGCTAACAAGCGGCTGCATACTTTTAGCCGCAATTATCATTGCACAAATCGTAATTTCACAATCCGGAAGATGGATAAAAACAACATTAGGAGTTAAAGCTGTTAACCGCACACAACGCACTTTCTTCAGCCAACTGCTCACCGCTGAATGGCAGGATTTGCAAAAGTTCCACTCCGGCGACATCACCAACCGAATGCAACGCGACGCCACCGAGATTTCGCAATTCATCACAGAGACATTCCCCAACTTCCTAACGACAATCGTTAAATTCCTCGGAGCTTTTATTTTCCTCTACGTGATGGACAAAAAATTGGCACTCGTCGTAGTTGTCATCCTACCGATTTTCATCGTCATCTCAAAGCTTTACATCAAAAAGCTACGTACACTAACCCATCTGGTGCGCACTATCGAAAGCGAAATCCAAAGTTTTCTTCAAGAAACACTACAACACACAATCGTAATCAAAACGCTCATCGGCATTGACCATACATCGCAGCGCCTGAATCAAAAGCAGAAAGACCTACAGGACAAAGTGCGCCACAAAACCATCTACACAACGACGACCTCCACCCTGCTCAACTTAGGATTTGCCACAGGCTACTTCCTCACCTTTTGTTGGGGAGCGCACAGTTTACAACAAGGACTGATATCATACGGAAGTCTCATTGCCTTTGTACAACTCGTTGGACAAGTGCAAGGACCTATACGTTCGCTCACAAGTTTCGTACCACAGTTCGTTGGACTTGCAACGGCCGTTGAACGACTTTCAGAGTTACAGAACCTGCCTACAGAAAATTCTTCTCATAATCAACCCTCCACTCCATTAAGCACACCATTGGGAATTTGCATCAACAAACTTCACTTCGCTTACCCCGAAGGCAGAAAAACGCTCTTCCACGACTACGACCTTGACATCAAACCTGGCAGCAAAATAGCTATAATAGGCGAAACCGGAGCAGGCAAAACAACGCTCGTCCGGCTGCTACTCGCTCTACTCCGCCCCACAGCCGGAAACATCAGCCTCTACGACAGCAAAGTCAATACTCCACTTAGCGCAGATACGCGCTCATACTTCGCATACCTACCCCAAGGCAATACGCTCCTAAGCGGCACGCTACGCGAAAACCTACTAATGGCTTCACCAAACGCCAGTGAAGACGAACTCAACAAAGCGCTCGCACTGGCATGTGCTGACTTCGTTTTCGCGCTACCCCTGGGCCTTGATACACCTACGAGCGAGCGCGGTGGCGGTTTTTCCGAAGGACAGGCACAACGCATCTGCATCGCACGCACCCTGCTTCGTAAAGCCCCCATCATCATCCTCGACGAAGCCACTTCATCGCTCGACCAAGCTACCGAAGCGCGCATCATCTCCAACCTCAAGGACTATCTCAAGGAAACGACCCTGCTCTTCATCACTCATCGTCCTGCGATACTCAGTATATGCGACCGCGTAGTGCGTATCGAATGCGAAACCCCGTCAAAGCCATAGCGACTAACATCCTCACCTAACAGAAAAGCACGCAGATAAGTTAGTATCAATAAACAAACAGCAGTAACCACCCTTCACCCCCATCAGAATAGTGGTTACTGCTATCATTTTTATGCTCGCACAAGCACAAAATCTACGCACACTAACTATATTCAAGAGAAAAAGACGCCCGAAAAATTCCAATAAGTTCAAGAAAAACATTTCCCAAGGTCAAAAACTTCCGCTACGTTCACGAAGGAAATTTCAAAAGGCAAATTTCGACGGAAAGAAATTGTTTTCTAAGTAATCGCTCTTCAAGCAAACAATTTTCACGTGTAGGATAAATTCCAAACAGAAAGATTTCAATAAAATCAGTTCATTTCGCTTCAAACGTCGAATAAAGCAGCAAAGTTTTAGTACCTTTGCGTTACAATTTAATACAAATATCAAACACACCAATTCCCAAATCCATGAAACCATACGCCGTCGCTACACTACTAACCTGGCTTACACTTATCTTGCCTGCAAAAATTGTAGCCCAGAATCAAGAATGCAACGCCACCTGCTACAATTTACAAAAAACTTCCAGCAGTCATTATGTAACAACTATATCACTCAACAACACAACACAAGTAAGAGCCCAACTCGAATCGGGC
>JAFOWI010000086.1 GCA_017425985.1 Bacteroidaceae bacterium
GCGATACAGAAAGAGTTATTTGAAGTTATGCAAAACGCAGAAGACCAAAACACTCTGTATATTGCTAATTCGTAACCCAATACATATTCAACCAAAAGGTCGTTATTCATTCTCAATAATTTAGACCTTTTTCGTAACTTCATACAACAAAGTTATATTCTTTTATTTAAATTAAAGATATTTATTATTCACTAATTTTACACAATTCAATAAATAACAAGAATAATATTAATATAAGAAATATTGTCGCAAATAAAATCACAAAATATAAACCACTGAATAATAAAGTTTTATGAAATGTGTAAAATATAATTAAGTAGATATTTAATGTATGTGTAATTTTGCAAAAAAATTAATTACATAATTGATATGCGAAATAAATTATTATTGGTAACATTACTATTATTAGGGCACGGTTTTTATGTAAAAACAGTTGCCAATGTTGTAAACTATTCAACATCCGTAATAACAAATGAAGACAATAAGAAAGTTATCATTTTAATAGGTATTGGCAATGGTCAAACAGCCAAAAATGAAAAAGATGGTAATGGAAGTGGACGTACATTAGAGGATAATATCATTTTTGCCGAACTCCACAACGGAATTTTGTCTTTTTCTCCATATAATATAATAGGAGAAACTTTCGTGCTTCGTATTTATGACAAGGAGGAAGAAGACGTGTTGTGGCAAAAAGTTTGCAGATATAGTGAGTTAAACAATATAATACTTCCTAATTTACCTGCTGACACGTATGTCATAACTTTTGAAACAAACGAGGGAGTATTTGCAACTGATATTGCATTATGAGATTCTTGATTTCATCATTCTGCATTGGTTGGACATTAATATTCAGCGTGAGTTGCAAAACAGACGCTCTTCCCCACGACGTTGAAACAGCTTTGGCTATGTCGGGCGACTCAAGTCTGAGGAATTTATTGTTAGACTACCGTCAAAATGATGAAGAACGTTTCAAGGCAGCATGTTTCTTGGTGGCTCATGCCGGATGGCACTACTATCTGGGCGGTGAGACTTGCTATGACGAGAGAATCGACAGCATTATAAAGAGGACCGACAGCCTTTGCTTGCAATCATTCAATGCGCATTGTGTAAACAATATGGATACACTCTGCTTGCAGAGATGGCTGAACGACACATTAAAACATCGTGCGTTTCAACTCCGCGACCTCAAAGTTGCATCTGCATCGCGCTATACGAAAGTATCGGATATTGAAACAATAAATAGTGCGTTTGTGTCAAAACAAGTAGAGCACGCCTTTGCTTTGCGCGAGCGCTATGAAAGTGTTCGTCAGTTGAGTGATACGGATTTTTATGAATTCATATTGGCTTATCGTGGCATAGACGATTATCCGTTCCTTTATACCAACGAGGAGTTGGCAAAGCATTTCTTTCCTGTTTTAAACAGCGCAAACGAAGATGCTTATACTGCTGCGAATCTATACAATCACTATCTGAAATGGGTGAATAGCGTAAATGGTGAATATCCATTGCCGTATTCAACGGGGATGCCCGAGTTATTATATCGCAACAAGCGCAATTGTGTGGACAAAGTGCATTTCGCAACGCTTGCGCTCCGCAGTTGTGGCCACCCCATTGCTATAGATTTTAACATGGCATACAGGGCAGCTCCGTTCAGGCATTATATGTGCGCTCTGCGGAGTGAAACAGGCGAGTTCCTGCCATTCGATGCGGAAAAAGGGATTCCTGAAAACGACGATTCGCGGTTTGTCGCATGTCTGAACATATATCGTAGCACCTTTGCCTGCCAACGTAATACTCCGTACTTTCTTCGTGGCGAGCATGAATTTTTACCAATGGAATTTTACTCTCCCTGCATAAAAGATGTTACGGACGAATACATGGACGTCGTTTCATTAAAGTATGCATTGAAGAACAAGTCCACAGAGAACAAATTGGCATATCTCGCAACTATCAATACGCATGGATTGCTGACTCCTGTAACATGGGGCTGTATAGAAGGAGACGAGGTGATGTTTGAAAAAGTTGTACCCGAACAAATTTATTTTCCCATCATATATTCACAATGGGGGAAGCAAATCCCTGTAGGGGAGCCATTCGTATTAAGAGACGGCAAAACCGATATCGAATTGTTGAACCATCCGAGCGGGCGCTTTATCGATGCTGAACTAAAAAGGAAATATCCTCGTAAGCCTCACTTAGTAGCATGTGCACAGAGTGCTATTGGTACGACTGTTTTAGGGAGCAATCATCCTGATTTTTCTAATGCGGACACCTTAGGGATTATCCAAAAACGCCCCGACACATATTGGGAAGAATTGCCTCTGAGTGGTATGAATAAATACAAATATTACAGAGTAGAAAGTTCTAAACAAGCCCAAACATTACCTCTGTCGGAAATCCTTTTTGGTAAACTGGGCAAAACGAATGAATTTATCCCCCTCCATGATATCACGTCAACGGAAAACGAAATTGCAGACAACAATGTTCAAACCACATCCGATAAAGCATACATAGATTTTTGTGCACATGGAGAACAGGCGCCTACTCATTTGCGATACATGATAAAGCATGCCGACAACACAATCGTTCCGGGACATCAATATCGCTTGTACGAATGGGACGACGAACAAGGATGGAAAGTTGTTTGGGACAGAAAGAGTGAGGGATATTCAATCTGCGCAGAGCATTTAGAAATTGGCAGATTATATTGGCTATCTGATACAACAACAGGCGTAGAGGAGATGCCTTTCGTAGTCAACGAAGACGGGACAATAGAATTCACTCACTCTTGGATATTGGAAAATATTTATGCTAAGAGTAAACATAAGTAAAGCGAACATTATAAAATCCGCACCCATTCTGATACTTATAGGATGCTGGGCAGCCGACTTTACCAACCAGACGTTTGACTATAGCAACAACTTAACTCAACTGCTGTATATATTGTTGTACTATGCTTTTTGTGAAACGAGAATTTCGCAGACGTGGATACATAATGCAGTAATGTGTGTGGCTATATTTTTAATCGGTGGATTCTACTACAACATCGTCACACAAGATTATACTTCGGATATATTCGATTCACGAGTTTCTTATGCAATCCACTTGGCGGTTCTCCTTCCTTTAATCGTTGGGCGTCTAAGAGTGAATCTTCGAAAGTGGGGACTTTTAAAGGCGATAGTCCGCGTGTGCATCATTGTCTCAGCGCTGAGTGTATTGGTCGTTGCAGAATCAAGAGTTGCCATCGTTGCCGTAGTTTTAGTTTTGTTGATTCAGAGCTATCCGAAGTGGGCAAAGTGGAAACAACGTAACGTCATTATTTGTGTAGCAGCCGCAGGTCTTCTTAGTTCTATCTATTTTCTGTATAAATGGAAAGAAGATTCCGTACTTGGTCGATTGACCATATATAAAGTATTAGTACGTGGAATTTCGGAGTCTCCTTTATCGGGAACCGGTAGTGGTGGATTTCACCGCACATATATGCTCCAGCAATCAAAGTATTTTGAAGAGAACCATAATGACAGTACAGCTATATTGGCAGATTCCATCGTTTATCCATACAACGAAGGATTGGGTTTTGCCTATAAATATGGTGTGCCTACAACCGTCTTAGCTGTTGCTTTTCTGCTTCTTATAATTGGGAGACATATAAGCAGTCGGTATGTTGATTTAAACAGACAATATCTGTGGAGTTTGCTCATCTTCTGCTTTATAGGCTTATTTTCATTTCCTACCCACTATTGCACAATGAATGTGTGGGGGCTGTGGGTTCTGGCACAATTAAGCTGCGATGAAATGAACAAACCATGTTTGCGAAAATATATTTATGGACTGACAATTATTATTGGGACTTGCGTCGTTGCAATTCAAGCATTGAATGCCAAAGAAGAAAAAGCATGGAAAAATGCACAAGAACTTTTATTAAACGCCAAGTCTGGTTTAAGTGAATACGAAGAATTATTACCTAAATTGCACGACCATCCGCTTTTTCTGTATAATTATGCAGCAGAACTGAACTTTGTGCGCAACTACACTAAAAGTACAGAAATCTTAAGTTTGTGTCAACAAAGACTCAACAATTACGACACAGAATTATTAGCAGCCGACAATGCTATTTCGTTAGGACAGGACAGCATGGCACTCCAACACTTAAAGTGCGCTCATTATATGGTGCCTGCAAGATTTTATCCTTTATCGGGGATGCTAACGGTTTACATCAACATGGGGGATACACTTCATGCTGATAGTGTTGCAGAAATAATACTTCGCAAAGAAGTTAAAATTCCATCTGCTGATATCAATTTTATTAAAAAAAGAGCTACTAATTGGTTAAAAAAACAATAAATTTGCAATGAACAAGTTAAGTAAACAAATTGCTTTAGTATTTGTAGCATTATTTGCTACGATGTGTGTAATTTCTTCATGCAGTGAAGAAGAGTGTATGATTGATGCAGAGCGCGAACAGAAAGTTCAGAAATTGTTGCGCGTGAGCCGTTCGTTAGCAAACCAACACGAAATCGCCATGTGCTTTACGGAACAAATGATTCGTGGAGGTATTGACACGCTGACTGTTGAAGATTTGGAACAGGCGTACGAAGTGTATGCTGCCAATACAGTAGAATTCTACGTTTGCACAGATAGTGTAAAAGCCAACGAGAATGGACTTAAATTAAGTCGCTCCTCACGTATGACAAGGGAAACAGTGCTATTACCTGGTGAAGGAAGTACAATCATAGCTCCCTATAATTTATATTGGCATGCAGACTATGGTTTAATTAATAGATATGAAGCTAATTTACTTATAAGAGTAGATTGGAATGATCAAGGAGTCAGTGGGGTTGTAAATCTGAATTCGCAAAGATATGGATCTACTATAGAGTTTTTAAATTTATTTAATAATATAGTAATAGAACGAGATAGTGAAGGTGAATTATTCTTTTCTGCAGAAAAAGATTTTAGAATATATTACGGAAGCATGTTTTGCTATTTCATGATGTGGGTTGAACAACATAGTTTCTCGCAACGTATGAAAGTTACAATGATTGATTTTAATGCAGATTTAGGTGGTTCTTTGTATCTTTCTAATGACAATATAATGATACCTTTGAATTAATTTTTGATTATGAAAAACCTCATTCTACAACTTCTACTCTGCTTTCCGCTCTGCTTAGCAGCCCAAGAAGACACGGTGCTCACGCAATTGTTTGAGCAGTTTCGCAAGGCATCGACGTTCGACCATATTTATCCACGCGAGAAGGTGTATCTCCATTTGGACAACAATGCTTACCTTGTGGGCGATTCGATATGGTATAAGGCTTACGTGGTGCGCGCATCGAGTTTGCGCCCTACAGAGTTAAGTCGTGTGCTCTATGTAGAATTGCTGGACGATGGAGGTCACGTGCTGGAGCGTCAGCAGGTGCGCATAGATAGTTGTGGAGGTGCTACGGGATGCTTAAAATTGGAGCGACCCATTAGCAATGGTTTTCATGAGATACGAGCCTTTACGCGTGAGATGCTCAACTGGGGTGAGCATGCGTGTTACAGTCGAGTTGTACCCGTGTTCGAAGAGGACAAGGGGCAACTCGACATTGTTGTTCCAGACAAAGAGTGGAAACTTCCCAGCCGTGCTGCACGCCCCTATGATTTTGGTAACAAGGAAGAACGCCTCCTGAGTTTATATCCCGAAGGTGGACATCGCATTGCCGGGTTGAGCCAGCGCATTGCTTATCAGCTAACAGATGGAAGAGGAGTTGCCTGCAACGATACACTCGAAGTGTATGATGGTGAGCAGTTGTTGGCGCTCTCTGCACCTTTGCACGAAGGTCGCGGTACGTTTGAACTCCCGGCCAATACAAAGGATGCACACGTTAGAATCGGCAAGCAACGCTTTGAGTTACCCGAGGCGCTCGCTGAAGGCTACACACTCTATGTGGCTCCCGACACAAACTTCGTAGATATCCGCATTGAGCGAACAGCCGGAATGGCAAGCGAGGCTGTTGGGCTTGCTGTGTTCTGCAGAGAAAAGCCTTGCTATTTCGACACGCTGCGAGTTGAAACGGCTGCAACATTCTCGCTTCCCATCCAGGTGTTTCACTCGGGCGTGAACCGCATCGAACTCTTCGACCGCCACGGCAACAGCCTTGCGAGCCGCATGGTTTTCCGCCAAACGCCGCCGAAGCAGTTGAACATCGAAGTGCGCCAGAGCAAACTGCAGTACGAAGCGCATGCCCCCATCGCTTTGGAAGTGTACTTGAAGGATGAAGCCGGGAATCCCATGTACGCCAATCTGTCGTTAGCCGTACGCGAGGATGCAGCAGAATTAATCGCTTCGCCACACCGAACGATTGATGGCGAAATGCTGTTGAGCAGCGAAGTTCGCGGATACATCCACCACCCCGATTATTATTTTGAGACAACGGCAGATAGTGCCGAGCAGCGCCTTCGCCGCCGTGCTTTGGACGAACTGCTGATGGTGCAGGGATGGAGCGCTACGGATTTCAGCACCATGTGCGACACGTCACGCTTCAGCATGAACTACCCCATCGAGGACGGATTGGTGCTGAACGGAACGATGTACAAAGACAAATTAAAGGGACTGGAACCTTATCCCAATATGCACCTAAACCTGACATTGTTCTCAACGACAGGAGATGTGATGAAGGCAGAATGTATCACGGACAGCCTTGGAAAATTCGCTTTTCAGGCAACAAGAGATTATGAGGGCGAATATGCTGCTCATGTGTTCGTGAAGGACGAGAAAGGAAAGAGCCGCTGGGCAAACGTGACATTCGACCGCTGGTTTGCACCCGGACTTAGAAAATTTAATCCTGCAGAATTTGAGTATGAACAGCCGCAAGTGCTGAATTTAAGACCGGAAGTCCTTACTCAACCACAAGAGGATATTGACCTTTTTGAGTGGAAAGACACAATACTGGATTTTCGAGAAACGTTCCTAAATATTGCAGAAGTTAAAGGCAAACGCGTTTACCGCCCACTACAAGGCAATCGCTACACATGGGAGGGTGGAGAAAAGAAAGGACGCAAGCACGGCGAGTACTTTTATAACGTGAAATTGGAGTTAGAGAAATGGAGGGATAAAGGATTGGAATCACATCTCAATATTTTAGATTTTTTATCATTATTGTTAGATAGCACATACTCCTCAGAACCTATAGACATAAATAGTGCTAATCAATCAATAAATTTAGAAAACAATTCGAACGAAACGAATAAAACTAATTCAAACGAAAATTCTATAAATATTAAAAAAACAACACAGCTTGGAGGAAATGTTCCTTATCTCTTAACAGAATTAAATGGTAACAGAACAGCTTGGTTACTAAACAACGACATAAAAACCAATCCCAGTTACGCTAATATAAACTTAGTCGAAATACTCGTTTCTGAAATAAAATCAGCAAGCTTGGTAACCGAGCAAAATATGGTGAACAGACTATTAATTGGAACTACAGATAATTTGCCCGACCAAGTTATTATGCTTTATGAACGCCCCAACTCCTATCTATACCGTTCAAACAAAAAAGTGACGAAACGTACCGTATGGGGATATACCACTCAGAAAGCATTCTACTCTCCCAACTACTATCAGATGATAATGCCCAAAGAACCCGACAATCGCCGCACGCTCTATTGGTCGCCCAACCTCCTCATTGACGACCTCGGAAAAGCATCAGTTGTCTTCTTCAACAACAGCCACGACGGCACGCAACTCCGCATCTCCATCCAGGGCATCAC
>JAFOWI010000005.1 GCA_017425985.1 Bacteroidaceae bacterium
CGACGCTACCGCGCCCTATACGGTGGCTTACAAACCCAACTTGGCGTTCTACGAATGTTTCGGCCTTCAGGGTTGGATTGCCTTTGAAAAGACGGTGAATTATATCAAGCAGAACTACCCCGACCAATTCATTATTGCCGATGCAAAGCGCGGTGATATTGGCAACACTTCAGCGATGTATGCACGTTGCTTCTTTGAAGAAATGGACATCGATTCGCTCACCGTGGCGCCTTACATGGGTGAAGACTCTGTAACTCCCTTCCTCCAGTACGAAGGCAAGTGGGTGATTCTCTTGGCTTTGACAAGCAATAAGGGTTCTCACGACTTCCAACTCATGCAGGACACAGAAGGCGAACGCCTCTTCGAAAAGGTGTTGCGCACGTCTCAGCAATGGGCAAACGATGAGCAGATGATGTACGTAGTAGGCGCTACGCAGGGCAAACTCTTTGAAGACATCCGTAAGATTGTGCCCAACCACTTCCTCCTCGTACCCGGCGTAGGTGCTCAGGGTGGTTCGCTCGAAGAAGTGTGCAAGTATGGTATGACCAAGGATTGCGGATTGCTCGTCAATTCAAGTCGTGGCATTATCTATGCCGACACAACCGAACGCTTTGCGGAAGTGGCGGGCGAAAAGGCACGCGAACTCCAGCAGGAAATGGCGGCATTGCTTGATGCGATGAACTAATCTTATAGTTAAAAAATCAATAGAGTAGATGATATAATGATTTGCAATCTGAGTTAGTGTTTAAGACTTCTCGGATTGCAAGTTTTTCTGAAAAGATTTTAGTTTGATGCAAGAAAAAGAAACGTATAAAGGACTCTCCGAAGCCCAGGTGGCGGAGAGTCGTGCCAAGCATGGCGCAAATATTTTGACGCCTCCTGCTAAGGAATCGCTTTGGGTGAAGTTCCTCGGCAAGTTTGCCGACCCCCTCATCCGCATCCTGATTGTGGCGGCGGTTGTGTCCATTGGTATTTCGTTCTATGAATTCTTCGGTCATGAAGATGCTGGAATGGAAGTGTTCCTCGAACCTATTGGTATCATCGTGGCAATTCTCCTCGCTACAGGTCTTTCGTTCTACTTCGAAATGAAGGCCGATAAGGAGTTTGAATTGCTCAATCAGGTGAACGATGACGAACCCGTGCAAGTCATTCGTGGTGGCAACACGACGGAGGTGGCAAAGAAGGACATCGTGGTGGGCGACATCATCGTGCTCTCTACGGGTAACGAAGTGCCTGCCGATGCCGAATTGCTCGAAGCGTCGGCAATGGCGCTCAACGAATCGACGCTTACGGGTGAACCCCTTTGCCGAAAGACAATCCTTAAGGAGGAATTTGATGAAGAGGCCACCTTCCCCTCAAACCACGTGATGCGTGGCACCACGGTGATGGAAGGTCATGGTGTAGCACGCGTGTTTGCCGTGGGCGACCATACAGAAAACGGTAAGGTGTTTGTTGCTGCACAGATTGACAATAGCGTGAAGACGCCCCTCAATGAGCAGCTTGACGGACTTGCAAATAAGATTTCCAAAATCAGTTACACCTTTGCGGGCATCATCCTTATCGCACGCCTTGTGGCTTTCCCTTGGGGTGGCGATTTTAACACGATGCACTTCCTTAGCCACATGCTCGAAACGCTCATGGTGGCGGTGACGCTCGTTGTAGCTGCCGTGCCCGAAGGTCTTCCTATGGCGGTGACGTTGAGTCTTGCTTATAGTATGCGTCGCATGTTGAAGACCAATAACTTGGTGCGTAAGATGCACGCTTGCGAAACGATGGGTGCAACAACCGTGATTTGTACCGATAAGACGGGTACGCTCACGCAAAATCTCATGCAGATTCACGAAACGCGCTTCTTCGGTCTTTCTGAAGAACAACAATTGGGCACCGATGAAATGTCGGAAATCATAGCCGAAGGCATTGCCGTGAACTCTACCGCCACGCTTGACCTCACGGGCGAAAAGCCCCGTGCACTCGGCAATCCTACGGAAGGCGCACTCATCCTTTGGCTCCGCGCTCAGGGTGTTGACTTTATGAAGATGCGTTCCGATGCCGAGTATGTTGCCGAATTGCCCTTCTCTACGGAGCGCAAGTATATGGCCACTGTGGTGCATTCTTCAAAGTTGAACAAGAAGGTGCTTTACGTAAAGGGTGCTCCCGAATACGTCTACGCCTTGTGTAAGCAGAGTCTTGGCAATGTGACGAAGGAGTCGCTCGACGCTATGCTCCTCAACTATCAGAACCTCGCCATGCGTACGCTTGGTTTCGCTTACCAAGTGTTGGAAGAGGGCGATGCTACCTTTAATGACAAGGTGGTTGAAGCCAAGAACCTCACCTTCCTTGGTGTTGTAGCGATTGCCGACCCTGTTCGTAGCGATGTTCCCGCGGCCGTAGGTGATTGTTTGAGCGCAGGTATCAACGTGACTATCGTAACGGGTGACACTCCCGGTACGGCGCGTGAAATAGGTCGTCAAATCGGCATTTGGACGGAAAAGTCAACCGAACGCAACCTCATCACAGGTCCTGAATTTGCGGAACTCACCGATGCCGAACTCGAAGAGCGCATCCTCGACCTCCGCATTATTGCACGTGCGCGCCCCATGGATAAGAAGCGCCTTGTAGAAACCCTCCAGAGCCTCGGTCAAGTGGTTGCCGTGACGGGTGACGGTACGAACGATGCGCCTGCACTCAAGGCGGCTCACGTAGGACTCTCAATGGGCGACGGCACCAGCGTAGCCAAGGAAGCCAGTGATATTACGATTGTCGATAATTCATTCGCTAGCATTACGCGTGCCGTAATGTGGGGACGCTCGCTCTATCGCAACATTCAGCGCTTCATCCTCTTTCAGATGACGGTCACCATGGCGGCATGTTTCATCGTGCTCATCAGTGCCCTCCTTGGTATGGAAACGCCCCTCACCGTAACGCAGATGCTTTGGGTGAACCTCATCATGGACACCTTTGCGGCTATGGCCCTCGCTTCGCTTCCGCCCTCAATGACGGTCATGAAGGATGCCCCCCGCAAGCGTGAGGATTTCATCATCGACACGGCCATGTGGGCAAATATCCTCTCCGTAGGTGCCATCTTCACGGTGCTCATCTTGGGATTGGCTTACGTGACCAATACATACGATATTCAGTCGCTCGGCGATGTGTTGAACCTTTCGGCACTTGCTCCCCAATCAGGCGTTTCGCCCTACGAACGTAGTTTGATGTTCACCCTCTTTGTGATGTTCCAATTCTGGAATATGTTCAACGCTCGCGCCTACCTTACCGGTGCTTCTGCGCTCCACTTCAAGGGTTGTAACTCCTTCGTGAGCATCGCCGTAGTTATCGTGCTCGGTCAGATTGCAATCGTTACGCTTGGTGGCACGATGTTCAACGTAGCGCGCCTCTCTTTCAACGATTGGGTTATTTGCATCCTCGGCACCTCCCTCGTGCTTTGGATTGGCGAACTCTTCCGTTTGTTCAAGAAATAAGAACGTATTACATATAATTAAAGGGGGTGTGCCATTTTGACACACCCCCTTTATCTTTTATATTATGTGGATGCAATCGACTGGCAACGATTCTGTCAATTCCTCCGTAATCGCATCGGTAACCTTATCTGTCAATTCATCTGTCGTCTGAATTGTAATCTGAGTGGTGCAATCGATTA
>JAFOWI010000087.1 GCA_017425985.1 Bacteroidaceae bacterium
ATGAAAGCGACTTGTTAATAGCAACAATTTAAATATATTACTATATCATAAACGATTATAGACAATCAAAAATGGTCCCGTTTTTAGTCCCGTCTAAATCACAACATCTTCGTTTTCTTCGTCATCTTCTTCTATTCCCAATTCCTTATTAAATTTATCTTCATAATATTTGTATCCTTTCCATATGTCTATATCATAAAATACAGCATACATCAAGTCTTTACATCTTGTTAGGAATGAAGGCTTAATACGTCTATCTCGCTTTTCTCTTTTCTCAATAACTTTCCATGCTTTTTCGCGCTTGTGTTCTTCCCATTTGAAATCAAGCCATTTTTGCAGGAAAAGCGCTCCAACAGCGAGGGCAACTATTACGAATGGTATCCATATACCTTCGCCTGAGCACAAAAAAAGTAAGACTATAGCCCAAACAAAAACTGCTCCTCTAATCATAAAGACAAATTATTTACAATATGTTCGATTTTGTTCATGTACATTATAGGCAGCACCATTTAATTTGGTGCCACTTTTAGTCCCACATTATTATAATATAACTTGATGAAAATTAACAAAAATGTGCGCGTGATAGGACTCGAACCTACACATCTCGCGATACCAGATCCTAAGTCTGGCGCGTCTACCAATTTCGCCACACGCGCAAAATCGAATGCAAAGTTAGGATTTTTTTTCGGATAAACAAGAGATTAAAAACGAAAAAACAAGATTTTTCGCGTTTCAAGTCAACACTGTAAAAAGATTTTGTAAATTTGTATGATAAATCAGCGAACATATACATTTTCATGAGCGACGATATCAAAGACCTGAACGAAGAATTGGAAGCTACGGACGCAATGACCGAAGCCCACTCAAGTTATATCCCTGCCGACGGACGCAACGAAGAAATCCGCCACCACCTTACGGGAATGTTCCAAAATTGGTTTTTGGACTATGCTTCATACGTAATTCTGGAACGTGCCGTGCCCCACTTGGGCGACGGCCTTAAACCCGTGCAGCGCCGCATTCTTCACACAATGAAGCGCATGGACGACGGACGCTACAACAAGGTGGCAAACATCGTGGGCGAAACAATGAAGTTCCACCCCCACGGCGATGCCTCCATCGGCGATGCCTTAGTCGGACTTGGACAAAAAGATTTGCTGATTGACTGTCAAGGAAACTGGGGTAACATCCTTACAGGCGACGAAGCTGCTGCTCCGCGTTATATCGAAGCACGCTTGTCGAAGTTTGCGCTCGACGTAATGTTCAACCCCAAAACCACAGAATGGAAACTCTCCTACGACGGCCGTAACAAGGAGCCCATCAGTCTTCCCGTAAAATTTCCACTCTTGCTGGCACAGGGCGCTGAAGGGATTGCCGTTGGTTTGTCGTCAAAAATTCTTCCTCACAACTTTGGCGAACTTTGCGATGCAGCAATCAGCTATCTTAAGGGCGAAGACTTTGCGCTCTACCCCGACTTCCAAACGGGTGGCTTGATAGACGTGAGCAAATACAACGACGGACAGCGCGGTGGCATGGTGCGCGTTCGTGCCAAAATAGAGAAACGCGACAACAAAACGCTTGCCATCACCGAAATCCCCTACGGCAAAACGACCGGCACCGCACAAAAACAAAGCTCCTTTATCGAAAGCATCCTTAAGGCAGCAGAAAAAGGTAAAATCAAGGTGCGCAAGGTGGAAGACATGACTGCCGCAAACGTGGAAATCCTTGTCCACTTAGTACCCGGCACGAGTTCAGACAAAACCATCGATGCGCTCTACGCTTTCACGGATTGCGAAATCAGCATTTCGCCCAACTGCTGCGTGGTGGACGACAAAACACCTCGCTTCATGAGCGTGAGCGAAGTGCTCCGTTTAAGCGTGGACCACACAAAGGAATTGCTCAAACGAGAACTCGAAATACGCCGCAGCGAACTCCAGGACATGCTACACTTTGCTTCGCTTGAACGCATCTTTATCGAAGAACGCATCTATAAGGACAAGCAATTTGAAAATGCCAAGACCATGGACGCAGCTTGCGAGCACATCGATGAGCGCCTCACGCCTTACTACCCCAAGTTCATACGCGAAGTGACGAAGGACGACATCCTCCGACTGATGGAAATCAAGATGGCACGCATCCTGAAATTCAACAAGGACAAGGCCGACGAACAAATTGCCCGCATGAACGAAGAGATTGAAGCCATCAACCGCGACCTTCAGAACATGGTGGAAGTGACGTGTAATTGGTACACCCTCATTCGTAATAAGTACGCCGCGCAACATCCTCGCCGCACAGAGATTCGCTCGTTCGACACCATCGAAGCTGCAAAGGTTATCGAGGCAAACGAAAAACTCTACATCAACCGCACAGACGGCTTCATCGGAACTTCTCTCAAGAAGGACGAATTTGTGAGCAACTGCTCGAACATCGACGACGTCATCATCTTCTATCGCGACGGAACCTACAAGGTGACACGCGTACAGGAAAAAGTCTTTGTTGGCGAAACCGAGCGCTCTAAGCAGGAAAAAAAGAAAGCCGAGATTATCCACATCGCTGTGTTTAAGAAAAACGATGCGCGCACCATCTACAACGCCGTTTATCGTGATGGCAAGAATGGTCCTTACTACATCAAGCGCTTCAACGTGACAAGCATGACACACGACCGTGAGTACGACCTCACAACGGGCGAAGCCGGCAGCCGCGTACTCTACTTCACAGCAAACCCCAATGGCGAAGCCGAAGTCATCAAGATTACGCTCAAGCCCAATCCTAAGTTAAAGAAAATCATCTTCGACCGCAACTTCTCGGAAATCCTCGTCAAGGGACGCCAATCGCGAGGCAACCTGCTCACAAAGAACGACATCCACCGCGTCATTCTCAAATCGCAAGGAGGCAGTACGCTGGGCGGACGCAAGGTGTGGTTCGACCACGATGTTCAACGCCTCAATTACGATGAACGCGGTGACTACCTCGGAGAATTCCATAGCGATGATCTCGTACTTATTATCCTAAAAAATGGTGAGTTCTACACCACCAACTTCGATGTCAACAACCACTACGAGCCTAACATTCTGCGTATTGAGAAGTTCGACGAGAGAAAAGTGTGGACGGCCGCTCTCAATGATGCAGACCAACAGGGTTTCCTCTACATCAAACGCTTCACATTAGAACGCACCACTGGCTCACGCCACCTCTCAATGATTGGTGAAAATGCGAAGTCCGAACTACTCATCCTTACAGACATCGTCTATCCCAGAATACTCGTTAGCTACGGAGGAGCAGACAGCTTCCGCGAACCGCTCGAAATCGATGCTGAACAATTCATCGGAGTCAAGAGTTTCAAAGCCAAAGGAAAGCGCATCACAACGCTCACAATTGAAAAAGTGGAGGAACTCGAACCACTACGCTTCCCTAAGCCCGAAGAAGAGGAACCTACTACAACAGCCGACAACGAAGACGAAAAAACAGATCCCAGCGAAATCATTGACGAAGATACAGGACAATTTAAAATACAGTTTGACGAATAACCAACTTTAAAGGATGGTACTATAAATTGAGCTCATCATCGAAAACAGGAATACTCATTTATAGAAACATCCCGAAAACTTGTAGCAAACGAAAAAAATGACTTCTCTCAACATCATTACCCCCGTTAAAGATAGCATCGACTCAACGCTCGAAACGGTTAAAGCCATCATGGCTTCAAACATCAGCGTGCCCTATACTTACACTATCTACAACGACTTCTCCACACCCGAAAACACACGCCGACTCGAAGAAGCCAGCAAGAAGTATGGATTCAGATTGGTGAACCTCTCTGACCTCACAACCCACCCTTCGCCCAACTATCTGCTCGTGCTTCAGCGCGTACAAGCAGAGTGCATTGAGCAAAACGCAGGTATGCTCATCGTGGAGAGCGATGTCATAGTAGCGCCCCACACACTGCAAGCGCTCTACGACGGAGCGCTCGAACGCAAAGATTGCGCCATAGCAGCGAGCGTCACCGTTAACGACGAAGGCGCAATCAACTATCCCTACGAATATGCACGCGGGAAGGAAAACCAGGTTTTCGAAGAAAAAAAGCACCTCAGTTTTTGCTGTTCGCTGCTCACTCCGACATTCCTCAGGAAGTTCGACTTCCACAATCTCGACCCTGAGAAAAATTGGTTCGACGTCACCATCTCCCACCAGGCTGCAAAGGAAGGTATGAAGAACTATCTCTTCACCAACCTCCCCGTCATCCATCGTCCTCATCAAAGTCGCCCTTGGAAACAACTGAAATATAAAAATCCGCTTAAATACTATTGGATAAAGTGGACAAAGGGATTCGACAAGATTTAAGCCACTAGGGCGCACCTCAATATTATTTTTGGCGCCCCAATTGCAATAAATAAAAAAAACAGTTCAAAACAATGTTACGAAAACAAAGTTTTGAACTGTTTTTTATGCTTTGGTCTAAACAGACTCAATATTTTATTACAGCATCAGACACTATGCTTCACATGCTGCCGCACTATCCGTACAACTACGGATAATAGCATCGCGACAAGCCTCCATAAGCCACTTAGGCGTGCTTGTAGCTCCACAAATACCCACAGTCTCCGCACCCTCAAACCACGAAGAATCTATACTTTTGGGCGAATCGACCATATAACTACGGGGATTTACCTGCTTACAAGCTTCGTAGAGCACACGACCATTGGAACTTTTTAGCCCACATACAAAGAGCACAACGTCATGGTGAGCAGCAAATTCCTGAATGTGGGGAAGTCGATTGGCAACTTGTCGGCAAATGGTGTCAAAATATTCAAAGGTTGCTGGCGGATGAATGTGCGCCGTGATGTATTCAACCACGCGTTGAAAACCAACGAGCGACTTCGTAGTTTGCGAAAACAGACAAATATTTCGCGTAAAGTCCAAGTGCTGAGCTTCCTCCACGTTTTCAATAACAATAGCCTGCCCGTCCGTCTGCCCTACAAGTCCCAGCACTTCAGCATGTCCACGCTTTCCGTAAATCACGATTTGTGGCTGATGTGGCTGGGCGTATGCACGCTTAATTCGGCGTTGCAACTGAAGTACCACCGGGCACGTTGCATCTATGATTTCAATACCATTTTGCGCAGCCAGTTCATACGTTCTTGGCGGTTCGCCATGAGCACGCAGCAATACTTTGGCATCACGCAAATGTTCAAAGTCGGCATGGTCAATCGTTTTCATACCAAGTGCATGAAGACGTTCACACTCACTTCCGTTGTGAACAATATCTCCAAGACAATAAAGCGATTGCCCTAAAGAAAGTTCCTCCTCAGCTTTTTCTATCGCAGTTGTAACTCCGAAACAGAAACCAGAGGCAGCATCGATTTCAATCTGTAGCATACAAATAAAAAATCAAGCGTTGAATATTATTTCGTACAAAATCGACTATTCAGCAGCTTTGCGGTAAGCATCCAGCAACCATTGATTTTGTTCTTCGCGCGTCATGTTGCTATTGTCGAGCACCAATGCGTCTGCCGCTTGCTTTAAGGGCGCAACTTCGCGGTGAGAGTCAATATAGTCGCGCTCCTGAACATTCTTCAGGATTTCTTCATAAGTCACACTTTCACCTTTCGCAACAAGTTCGTCATATCTGCGCTGCGCGCGTACTTCGGCCGAAGCCGTAACAAAAATCTTCAACTCCGCTTGAGGGAAGACAACCGTACCAATGTCGCGTCCATCCATCACGATTCCCTTCTGCTCGCCCATACGTTGCTGCATACCGGTCATCGCCTCACGCACAAAGGGGAGTGCCGCAATCGGGCTCACTCGCGAAGAAACCTCCATGCTACGAATTTCCTGCTCAACGACTTCTTCTCCCAGCATCGTTAGGGGCAATCCGGTTTCTGAATCAAGTTTGAACTTCACATCTACTTGCGGCATAAGCGCCTCAAGCGCAACTGCATCAAGCCCCTGCTCCGTAAACACACCATTGCGCATCGCAAAAAGCGTTACCGCACGATACATTGCGCCCGTATCCACATAAATATATCCAATCGCGCGAGCCAAAGCCTTAGCCATCGTGCTCTTTCCGCACGATGAATGCCCATCAAGAGCTATAATAATTTTTTTCATAATTCAATATTTATAATAGCGTTTCTAAAAAAACAAAATCCTACAATCTATCTCCAAAGCTTTTCTCTGCAATGCTTACAGACTATAAGATACTCCAAACATCAAAGAAGCATCCGCTTTGTGATACTTCGCATAAGAAGCCTTAACCGTGAAATTACTCAGCACGATGCCACCGCCAAGAGTCAATCCGGCTCCGTGCGAACCTCCGCCAGCCTTTAGTTCATAAGCACGACGGAAATTATAACCTACCGAACAATGGATGTTCTTCGACAAGAACAAATCGGCACCTACCACAACATGGTTGAGCAATTTCTTGGAAAACGAAAGCTGTTCCTTATCTTCCTCCGCAATATGGTAATAACGCGAACTCCAGCGCGTGAGGTCTGTCAAGGTAACAGATACGCGCAACGGAAGATGCTCCAGCCCTTTTGAAAAACCTACCTGCGCAGTGAAGGGCAAGTGTTGCTCCCGGTCGTGAAGCGAAGAAATTTCTGCACCAATATTTTTAAGCGTTGCCGACACAGAGAGGTCGCTTTCTTCATCATAATAATTCAATCCCAAATCAACTCCAAGCGCAAAAGCCGAGTACGAATCATAAGAGGAATAAGCCATCTTCAACGTAGCCCCCCCACTCCACTTATCACTGAAGAGATAGCTGTACGAAGGTGCTACAACAATGTCCTTTGCCGAGAAATCGCCCAGAACATTGCCCGATTCGTCCGTTTCGTCCATCGTTCCATAGTCCATATACTGAATAGCCAAGGCTCCCGTGTGGCGCGCACCAAAAGTCCGAGCATAGTGCGCTCCCATCCACTTACTTTCGGCAAAGTAAGTCATAAAATCAAGCCCCACCGTCTGCGATTGCACGTTCGACAATAGCGCAGGATTGTGCCATGCGAGGGCTACATCGTTTTCAATAATCGAAATATTTTCACCACCCAATGCAGCCACATGAGCTGATGTTGGCAATTTCAAGACATTGTAGCCTGAAGAACTTTCCTGAGCCATCACCAACAAGCTAAGCTGCATCAATGCGAAGAGTATGAACGCTTTTTTTACCATAATATTTAAAATTGTTGTCAAAGTTACTAAGTTTTTTGGTTTTAACAATGTAACTTTGCTGAGTAATTAATGCTTCATCAAAAAAAATACACAAAGCCTAATATTTAATTATAATAACGTGGCTAACTTCAATTTAGTGTCCAAGCAATGGTGCGATCTTGTTTTTAAGCATAAGAACAAGGCTTACGGTGCTTACCAGCTTCGAGCTGAAGCCGGCAAGCGCTATACTTGCGCACTATGGGGAGTTTGCATCGTTTGTTTCACATTACTTCTTGGCGGAATCGCGTGGAGCAGCATGATGGAAAACCTTTGGGAGCAAGAACTTAAAGCAGCCATGGAGCAGCTACATAGTAGCGAAATCCTTAAAAACGAAGCTTTCGTTTTTCACTACGCACCGCCACAACCCATCACAAAGCCTTCTGTTCAACCCCGACAAACGGTTCCCGACATCGTTGATGAAGTCCAAACTCCCCCTCCTTCTGCACAACCCGAACAAACGCTGAATACGCCCACCGCAGAGCTGTCCCCTGCCGATACAGCCATAAGTACCCCATTCATTGAAGAAGAAATTCCCATTCACGAGGAAGAAACGCTCGCTCCCCCATTCATTGCAGACAACATCGTAAACGAAATGCCCACATTTCCCGGAGGATATCACCAACTCATGCGATGGTTGGACAAAAACATCATCTATCCCCCACTCCTTGCCAAAGAGGGAATTGAAGGAACAACGTACCTCACATTCTTTGTTGACACAGCCGGCATCGTAAGCGAACCTTTCGTTGAGGAGCCACTGCATCCTATGATAACAAGCGCCATTCTCAAAGCCGTAGAACGCATGCCTAAATGGGAATGCGCCGCCCAAACGATGACTTATCCTAAAGTGAAAATAACAATCCCCATTGAATATTATAAATGAGGTCTTAAGGTTTTGAGGTTATAATGTTTTGAGGTTAGTTGTAAGGTCTTAAGGTTATAAGGTTTTAAGATACCATCCGGTTTACTTTCCATTTAATTTTAACAATTTGGGTAGTCCTCAAAACCTTAAAGCGAAGCGACCTTAAAACCTAAGAATAGTAGACAAGTTATTAGGTACGAGTAGACGAGATGGTTTGACTCGATTGCTTGCATACATTCCGCAAGGTAGTTGTACTCTGTTCTCTGTTCTCTGTACCCTAAATACACCTCATAACCTCATAACCTAAGAATAGTAAACGAGTTGATAGGTACGAGTTGACGAGTTAGTTTGACTCGATTGCTTGCATACATTCCGCAAGGTAGTTGTACTCTGTACTCTGTTCTCTGTACCCTAAATACACCTCACAACCTCATAACCTCACAAGCGAAGCAACCTTAAAACCTCATAACCTTAACTTAAAACCTCACAACCTCATAACCTCAAAAAAACTTATGCTCAACAAAATTGAAACATTCATCGACAATCTGTCGTTCCCTGTAAATCCCGTAGGTCTTTACGAACCTATCACTTATTCTCTCGAAATGGGAGGAAAGCGCATCCGCCCCGTACTCACACTCCTGGCGCACGAACTTTACAAACCTTGTGGCGAAGCGGCAATGAACGCTGCCGTGGCGGTAGAAATGTATCACAACCACACACTCCTGCACGACGACCTGATGGACGGTGCCGAAATGCGACGCGGCAAGCAATCCGTACATAAGAAGTGGAACGCCAACACCGCCATCCTCTCGGGCGACACGATGCTCATCGAAGCATTCCGACTCATCGACAACTGCAAATGCCAGCGCGCCGAAGAAGCTCGCAAACTCATGATCGACACAATGATTGGCGTTTGCGAAGGCCAGCAGTACGACATGAATTTCGAAACACGCAACGACGTGAGCGAAGCCGAATACCTCGAAATGATTCGCCTCAAAACATCCATACTCCTTGCTTGCGCCGCAAAATTAGGTGCCATCGTTGCCGAAGCGCCCGAATCCGACTGCAACGCCATCTACAATTTTGCCGAATGCATTGGCCTCGCCTTCCAGGTGCAGGACGACTACCTCGATGTTTACGGCGATCCCGCAGTCTTCGGAAAGAAAATTGGTGGCGACATCCTCTGCGGAAAAAAGACATTCCTCCTTATCAACGCCCTCCAACGTGCTAATGCCGAACAGCGCGAAGAACTGCTCTCGCTCATCAACAATGCCGTAATTCTGCCCGAAGAAAAAATCGAACGTGTCACCCAAATCTACAACACACTCGACATTCCCGCCATCACTCAGCAGCGCATCGCACAAATCTACGACGAAGCACGCCAACACTTCGCTGCCATCAGCCTGACCGCTGAAGCAAAACAACCGCTTTGGAACTTTGCCGAAACACTGCTTGGCAGAAAGAGCTAACGCTTCATTCATCACGCACATGATCGATACGCACACACATATCTATTGTGAGGAATTCGACGAAGACCGCGATGCTGTCGTTCAGCGAGCAATCGATGCCGGCGTACGAACGCTGCTCCTACCCAACATCGACAACGCTTCCATCCACCGAATGCTCAGTCTGTGCGATGCCTATCCCGACATCTGTTTCCCGATGATAGGTTTGCACCCTACGGATGTTCCCGAAGATGCAGATGCTGCCCTATCCTGCATGAAGCAAATGCTCGAAAATCCCAATCATCCCTTCATCGCAATCGGAGAAGTGGGCATCGACCTCTATTGGGACACATCGCGAAAAGCCGAACAAATCCGAGCCTTCGAACAACAGATAGCATGGAGCATTGAGCACGCCCTTCCGCTGGTCATCCACTCACGCTCATCGCATCAGGAAATTATCAGCACGCTCCTCCCCTACAAAGACAAGCTTCCGGGCGGAATATTCCATTGTTTCGGAGGCTCTGCCGAAGAAGCATCCGAATTGCTCACCACCTTTCCAAACTTCGTCCTCGGCATAGGCGGAGTGGTTACGTTCAAGAAATCTGCGCTCCCCGAAGTACTCAGAACCACAGTACCTTTGGATAAAATCGTACTCGAAACGGATGCCCCCTATCTTGCACCAACACCCCACCGTGGCAAACGCAACGAACCGGCCTTCCTCACATTGGTCGTTCAAAAATTAGCCGAAATCTACAACGTTTCTACCGAAGAGGTCGTCCTCCGAACTACGGAAAACGCACGACGCATATTCACAAAACTCCCTCGGTGAAAAGGCTTCGCCCCCGGATTTCAGATATCTATAAAAAGATTGCTGTTCGATAAAAACTTATCAGACAGCAATCTTTTTTTAATTCCGGATGGCGTAGGGGCCGATCACTGTGTCGGCCCGTCGTCCAATCCGCGTGCCTATTGTTCCTCAAAACGTATCAATAACATGATTATCGTTTTTTTACCACGGGCCATCGTACAAATAATTCCGGATGGCGTAGGGAACGGTCTCCGTGTCGGCCCGTCGTCCAATCCGCGTGCCTATTGTTCCTCAAAACGTATCAATAACATGATTATCGTTATTTCACCAC
>JAFOWI010000088.1 GCA_017425985.1 Bacteroidaceae bacterium
AAAATGAAGATATTTCATACAGCCGATTGGCATTTAGGCAATGTGTTTCATCGACATGAGCGAATTGACGAACACGAGCATTTTTTTGATTGGTTATTGCAGCAACTTAGGGTGCATCAACCCGATGTGATGATAGTGGCAGGCGATGTGTTCGACAATGCGAATCCGTCGGCTGCTGCGGAGAAGTTGTACTACAAATTCTTGCAGCAAGCGATAGAGGCGGTGAGCGGATTGCAGATTGTAGTCATTGCCGGCAACCACGATTCGGCGCACAGATTGGAAGCGCCCTCGCCTTTTCTTAAAGCAAATAATATATATGTGCGAGGCAGCGTGAAGCGTGGTGAAAATGGCGAACCCGATTTTGAAAACAACATTCTCCCGTTGAGCCTTCGCACAGACAGCGAAGCCCGACTGGTGTGCGTGGCATTGCCCTATCTGCGTGCCTGCGACTATCCGTCGGGTATGAGTGCTGCGGAAGGTTTGAAATACTATTTTGATAAGACCAAGCGCGCTTTGGGGCAATCGGAGTTTCGTAAACTTCCGGTGGTGGTGGCAGCGCATTTTTATGCCAGCGGTGCTGAAATTTCGGAAGAACACAGCGAACGCCTTGTTGTAGGCGGGCAGGACGTTGTGGACGTCAAGGGATTTGACAAGTATTTCCGTTACATGGCTTTGGGCCATATTCATCGTCGTCAGTGCGTGGATAGCAAGAGCGGTGTTGTCATCAACTATTCGGGTAGCGTTTTGCCCATGTCGTTTACGGAGAAGAATTACAAGCACGGCGTAGTCGTGGTAGATATTGATGATGAAGGCAGTGTGCGTTGCAGTAATTTAGACTACGTGCCGATGCGTTCGCTGCTTTCGTTGCCGCAGACGGGAACTGCCGAACCTCATGAGATATTGGAATTGATAGCGCAGTTGCCCGACCGCCATGAAGGCGAGGATTCGGCAACGTGGCCCTACGTAGAATTACGCGTACTGGAAAGCAAGCCTGAACCTACGTTCCTCAACGACGTAACGGTAGCGCTTAAGGAGAAGGCTGTGCGCTTTTGTCGAATGGTGAGAGTTTTGCCCACCGACATTGGCGACAGCAGTTATCATTTAGAGTTGGGCAGCGAAGCGCAGACCGCACTGAACATCTCGCCCGCTGACCTGGCGCAGTATGTATATAAAAACAAGTTCAAACAAGCGATGCCCGAAGAGATGCTCACGCGTCTGGAAACAATAATCAATAACACGCTGGATAGTCCTCAAAACCTTAAAGCGTAGCGACCTGACAACCTCATAATCTGACTCAACTGAGGTTTGCGAAAGTTGAGTTAATCAATACTACTATATAACAGCAATGTTGATATTAAAAGTAATCATACGTAACCTGACATCTTTGGCAGGCGAACATACTATAGATTTTACTGCAGAGCCTTTGCGTTCGGCAGGTCTTTTTGCTATTACGGGCGACACGGGGGCAGGAAAATCTACGATTCTCGACGCCATTTGCCTGGCACTGTTCAACAGAGCACCGCGTCTTGACAATGTGCAGCGATTGAAGAGCGAAAATGTCGATTCGAAGGAGGTGAACACAGTGGATGCGCGCAACTACCTGCGCCGTGGTGAGCGCGAGGGTTCGGCTACCGTAGAGTTTAAGGCTACGAATGGGGCACACTACAGAGCCACATGGCAGGTGCGCCTGAAGCGAACGGGCGCTTACGACAACGTAATCCATACGCTCGAGCAACTGTCGCCCAATCGCAGAACCTACGACAAGGCAGAGGTGAAGGCAAAGATAGAAGAAGCCCTTGGGCTTGACTATGCACAGTTTTCGCGCACGGTGATGCTGGCGCAAAACAGTTTTGCCAATTTCTTGAACGCTAAGATTGAGGAAAAGTCGGCGCTGCTCGAAAAACTGACGGGTACTGAAATTTATGGCACCATATCGAAGCGCATTTATGAAGAAAAGATGCGTGCCGAGCAGCAGGTGGCAGAGCTGAATGTTGAGAAGAACACCGTGTTGCGCGACTTTATGTGCGAGGAGGAGTTGGCTGAAAAGCAGCAGCAGCAGTCGTTGCTCGAAACGACAGTTCGCGAAATGGACAATCAAAAGCGCATCACCGAGCAGCAGCTCAAGTGGATTGACGATTACGACGAGGCGATGCTCGAAGTGAAGCGCTGCGAGGAAAAGCATGCCGAAATCTACAAGCAATATCTTTCGCTCACGCCCGAGCGCCAGTTGCTTGAGCGCTACGACGATGTTATCAGTCAGCAAACGCTGTTCAACGAAATAAAGAGCCATCAGGCAAACATTGAGAAGTGTAAGACCGACCGCATTGATGTAGAAAAGGCCATGCACCAAAGTCAGGAAGAGATGGAGCAGAGCCGAATGGCAAACGACCTCGCTGTGTCGAGACTCGTGGAGGCGAACAAGCAACTCGAACAGCGCCGACCCGACATTCAGCGAGGATTGAAGATTGGGGGCGAAATGAAGGAAAATCAAATTTTGCTCACGCAGCGCGAACTTGATTTGCGAAAGATACAAGAGGACGTCGTTGAGCGACGTAACAAACTGAAGTTTAAGCAAACGGAGGCTGCCGAACTGCAAACTGCTATCAATAAGTATAAATATGAGTTGCAGGCACTCACGGTGTATCGCTCATTGTTCGATAAATTCGACATCGTAAAAAGTCGCCTTCAGGACCTCGAAAAGGAAGGTCTTCATAATGCTGACTGTCATCGCACCTTTCAGGACCAGCAGGTGGCGCAAACCAGTTTGCGCGCCATCCTCGATCGTGAAAAGAAGGAGTTGCAGCGCATCTCCGATTTGCTCAGCACGCGTAAGTCGGAAGTTGCACTCTTTGAGCACCACAACAGCGACTTTACGCTCTCACAACTGCAATCCGTCATTACGCAAAACACCAATCGCCTTGCGCTCCTGAAGTCAGCCAAGAACTTGTGGGTGCGACTGACGAAGGACTATGAAAACATAGAGTTGATGCGCGCAAAGGTCAACGCTTCGCGCATAGCGATAGAGCAGTTGTCTGCCGATTTGCAGGTGGCGCAGCGAAACATCCTCGTGGCTACCGAGAATTTCAATAAAGCCAACGAAAACTATACCTTCCACAGCAGTCAGAATATCGAAGCAATGCGCAAGAATTTGAAGGAAGGTTCTCCTTGCCCTGTTTGTGGCGGCACACACCACCCCTATCACACGGAGAGTGCGCGCGAATTGGGAAAGATTTTTGAAGACATTGAGCGCCACTACAAGGAAACGTCCGAAATTCTTGAAGAAGCGAAGGAAAAGTCGCGCAGCATTCGTGCCAGCCTTGCTTCGGTGCAGGGAAAGTACGAGGAAGAGCAGCGCAATTTCGATGCGCTCCATCAGCAACTCCATTTCGAAGAAGAGGAGTGGAAGCAGTATGAGGCGCTCGATGTTACCTTTAGAGAATGTTCTTCGGCAGTGAATGCTAACCTTCGCCTTATTACGATTGAGCAGTTGATTAACAATACGGAGAACAATCTTCAGCAACAGCAAGCAGAACTCTCGGCTTATAACGCCAATCAGGAGAGCATCAATAACCTGAACCGCATCATCCGAGAATTGTCGGAAAAGTCGGCACAGCAGGCACAGCAAATTGCAGATATCGAAGCGCAACTCAAAATTTCGATATCCAAGCAGCGCGATGCCAAGCAGCAGATTGACGTGTCCGACCGCCGACTCAAGGAACTCTATATCGACCTCGATAACATTATTCTCGATTCAAGTTGGATGGCACGCTGGCGCAGTAATCCTGAGCAATATTTGCTGTCGCTTCAGGATTTGTATAACAAGTGGACACGTACGTCGAAACTCCTTGAAGAGCATTGTCAGAAACTCGAGTTGGCAGATAATATTATGAAGAGTGAGGAAAACGAGTTGCAAATTGCTGTTCAAGCCGAAAACGCAGCGCGCGAATACCGCGATGGTACGCGCGAACTCCTACGTATTAAGCAAGACGAATTGACGGCGCTCTTTGGTTTGCAAACTCCCGAAGAGGTGGAGCAGGCGCTGCTCGACGTTATCAGCCAGGCTTCAGCGCAGCAGCAGGCAACGAAGTTTCAACTCGACGCTGCAAAGGCAAAGCTGGACGAAGCAACCGGTACGAAGCGAAAACTTGAGCAGGACTATCTGCACTTTCAGCAACTCTACACGCAGCAGAGTGGAAAACTCGATTGCTGGATGGCTGCCTACAATCGCGAACACTCGCCATTGCGCTTTGCCGAACTCGAAGAAATTTTTACGGACACGCGCGACTGGAATGCCCTGCGTCGCAACATCTTGCAGTGTAAGGAACAACTGACTGTGGCGCAAAACACGCGCAACCTCGCTGAGCAAAATCTGGCACGCATCCGTCAGGACACCATGCGTCCCGACTCAGCAAAGGGCGAGACGCGCGAATCGCTCAAGGCTGCGCTGCTCGATACAAACGCGCGCATAGCCGAAAGTAGCGAGCGACTCGGACAAATCAAGGCTCTCATAGAGCGTCACGACAAGGCACTCCACGAAACAGCTTTGATGCAAAGTCGTATCAAGGCGGCGGAGGACAATCATGAGTGGTGGCAGCGTCTGAACACAATGTTTGGTAGTGCCGACGGAAAGAAATTCCGCGAGATAGCGCAGAGTTTCACCTTTGAGCACCTCGTGATGCGAGCCAATGAGCAGTTGTTGCAACTTTCGCCCCGCTATCGACTCTGCACCATTCCCGGAACGCTCATGTTGCAAATCATTGACCGCGACATGTTCGACCAGCAGCGCTACGTAAGTTCGCTCTCAGGAGGCGAAACGTTTGTTGTAAGTCTTGCTCTCGCCCTTGCCCTTTCAGGACTCTCGGCAGAGGGGCTCACCATTGGCAGTCTCTTCATCGACGAAGGATTTGGCAATCTCGACAACGACTCTCTCAACCTCGTGATGCAAGCTCTGGCAAATCTGCAAGCCGGACAAGGACGAAAAGTAGGTATCATCAGCCACACAGAGCAAATCCGCACACAGATTTCTCCGCGCATCAATGTCGAAAAGCGTCCCATCGGTGGCGAAAGCATTGTGCGCATAGAAGTGTAATGCAGAATTACAGAGAAATTAAGGATGTAATAAAAAAGTGAACCTTGGAAGCCAGGCAAAAAACTTCCGGGGTTCACTTCTTTTTGTGTGATAATGTATAAAGGTAGGTTCGAACCTATCTAAAACGTAATTTTCTGAAATTGATAATGCTGAAAGTGAAACGTGTGCTGAAAGATTATTCTCCATCAATCACCACTGTAACGATTGAGCGTGCTGGGATAGACAACGACTTTAATGGTTGCTTACCGATGTATTGTAAATCTTTGTCGATAGAAGTTACATACAATTTTCCTTTTCGGGCATTGTCGCATTTCAACGAGAGGTTCTTGTCGGTGTCGGTATAGTTAACGATGACTGTTACTACCTGCGAATCGTCAGTATAGGACGAAAGCATAAGCGAAGTGGCAGCTTCAAGAGGTGTTATATCCTGATTCAAAGCACGTACATCAATTCTGTGCATACCGGGACGAACAAAGAAACTATAGTTGGCTGTAGCCCAGAACATCTTTGTTGGCACTATCCTGCCATCATATTTAACAGTTTCGCTCGATGCTCCCTCCATTGGCAACAACTGTATAGGGACATCTTCGTTCAATGACACAGCAGTCCACCATTGCCATGCCGAAGCATTGGCTACCGCAAGGTTTGTATGGATGAGGCGAGCTACGTACAACCCAAGATTGATGCTCTTTACAGGAGATGGAGGCATGGTTATCTCTTCATTTTTTTCAAGAATACAATATTCCGATGCCCAGAATTTTGTGTTGCTGTTATTGCCAGCAAGCGAATCTCTTACTTGAGTACGTATGTCAACCAGCAGGCTTGGTGGATAAGCTGTCCAATAGTCATGGGCGGCAACGCAATTATAGAGGTTTTTAAACGACAGTACATTATATTCACCATCTTTGTAGAACATCGAACGGATAATGTTGTCGGGCGTATTTTCATTGGCATCAACTTCGAACAGCATTTTCATTTCGCCAAGTTCGGGTACGATGATTTTTGTATCAACTCTATTTTCTGAAATAGCCTTATCCAATTCTGCAACCATTTTGTAAATATCGGATTTGGTTGCGAAGGTACCTTCTTGCCAATTATTGGTGTGCCATTCCACATTGGGTTCATTAAGCGGACTTACATATTTAATGTTGTATCCATTCTCTTTGAAGTGTTTCACACAATGAACCAGGAATCGTGCAAAATCGTCAAACTTGTCATGCTGGAGGTTGATACATTTATTATCGGCTGACAATGTCGAACCTGTTCTGGTCATAAAATACGGAGCAGAGTTGGTAAAGAAGAGAAAATCATTCATCCCCCTTTCTCTTGCAGCATTCATAAACCACTGCTGACCAGCTTGTTTTGTGAAATCGTAAGTTCCATTAGGTGAAAGGAAGCATTCTGTTCTGTTCCACGTACTCGTGACTTCTTTGTTTTCTCTGTTTTCATAACTTCCGGCACCAATGTTCACTCTCCAATTGGTTAGAGCCATTCCTTTAGGATTGCCGTTCTTGTCAAATTCACGTTTGAAAAGCAAATCGGCAATATGTTCCTTTTTCTCTAAAGGCCAATTTTTACCCACAAAATCCATGCGCCAAGCATCGGATGCACTAAAATTGTCAATGTTTTGATATTTCGTATTTTTGTCAATAACGTAGACTACAGATTCCTGAGCTTTAAGACCTCCTGTCTGACAAAAAAGGAATCCAAACAACCAAAATGCAATATATCGAATTTTCATAAATTAAAGTAATTAACAGTTAAATTTGAATAGATAATGAATTGCAAAAATAAGTAAAATAACTAAACAGCATGAGTAGAAATAACAATTTAGAGTATGCAAAGAGTAAATTGCCTTATTTTCAGTTGTATTTTTTGATTATTTTACATAATATGAGATGTGGTTCGGAATAATTTGAAATAAATTTTATTCTTCTCTCACCTTTCATCATATTTCTGTTTGCAAAGAAAGAGCATAGCGGGCTATGTGACTGATGAACAAAGAAAAAAGCGAAAAAAAGACAACGCTATAAATGTTTGCCAAATAACATTGCAAATAAAAAAATGTCTCAAGTTATTTTCCAGCGTTACTTAATTCATGATTTTCTAATCTCTATTTTTTATGCTCAAATCTTTTGTTTATATTTGCACTGTGTAAAAATATGCAACGGACTGCGTAAAAATACGCAATGCACTGCGTAAAATGTTTTGATATGTATAAAAGAGTTGAATACCAAACGATTAAGTCAAGACTTGAAGAAGACAGATTGTTTATTCAGGTTGTAATGGGACCACGACAAGTGGGAAAATCAACCGTAGTTAAACAAGTTTTAGATGATTTAACCATACCTTATCAACTTTATACTGCGGACAACGTACCAGCAACGAATACAGCATGGATTTCTAATTGTTGGGCTGCTGTACGTAGTTGGAAAGAGAATAATGGGTTAGATTCGGTAGTTCTTGTAATTGATGAAATTCAGAAAATAACGAATTGGAGCGAGGCTGTAAAAAAGGAATGGGATACTGATACCTTTTATAATTGTAACATTAAAGTGTTATTGCTCGGTAGCAGTCGCGTTATGTTAGAAAAAGGTTTGTCTGAATCGCTTGCTGGTAGATT
>JAFOWI010000089.1 GCA_017425985.1 Bacteroidaceae bacterium
AAATTAAAGGATACCGTTGCGATTTCCGATTGAAAAAGGAGAGTTGGGAAGTTCACCAATGGAAAGAGTGTGTAGCCAAGTTGCCTTAAGATAGCGTCATGAAAGTTAAAAAAGACGTAAATCCTATGGCATTAACAGGATTTTGACGTAATTTTGCACTCTCTAACGAATTATATACAACTCTATAAAGAATGTTTAAGAAGAAAAAGAAGAGTTCTGAGGAACTCAAACCGCTGAATCCGCCTTATGAAAAGTGCTTGAATTGCGGAGCAGAACTGAAGGGGAAATATTGTCATGCCTGCGGGCAGGAGGCTGTGGGCATGGTGCCCAGCATCAGGAAGTTTATCATGGTATATGTGAACCACACATTCGTGTGGGATCCACGTTTCTTTCGCACTCTGAAATTATTAGTTTCGCATCCGGGACGACTCACGAATGAGTATATCTCGGGTAAACACCACGGGCAGGAGCATCCCATCAAGCTGAACATGTTTTTGCTCTTTATTTTCATCACGTTGTTCGTGTTTTGTTCGAGTCCTACGAAGTTGAGCCATTCTGTTGAGGAATTTGCGCAGAACGAACTTATTTCGCCCGCTCTTCAGATGGCTACGTATGTACAGAATGAAGCGAATGCAGAGAAACTCAAGACGAGTTCGTTCGACACGATTCTGTTGCAAGCTCCATTGATGCTGAGTCGAGAGTATGGCAACGTCATCGCTCATGTCGAAACGATTGAGGATTCTAAAGGCCAAACGCTTGACAAATGGAAAGCTGCTGTTTCGCATGCGCTCATCGAAGATAGTGTCATCGTTCCCGGCGAATCGGATGAATATTATCATTTTGAAATGGATGCTGTTGGGCAGATTGAGGAGGTTGCGATATTGATATCTGTATGGGAGCAGATAGTGAAGATTTGCACGAAGTATTTCCCAATGATGGTGTTGTTCACAGCGCCTTTGGTGGCATTCTCTTTGCGCATTGTGCAACGTAAGGAGAAGCGTCCGCGTATTCATCACCTTGTTTTTGCGCTTCACTACACGGCTTTGCTCGAATTGCTCATACTGCTCATCTATGTGTTGCATCTCATCGTTGCTCCTCCCGTAGGGCTGCTGCAATGGTTGCTCATTATCGTTTCGTGCGCTTATCTGACGCTTGCTTTCCGCAATGTTTATGGCGTAAAGTCGTGGGTAAAAGCTGTTACAAAGGCTATATTCACCAGTTTGTACTACTTCTGTATCATATTTTTGATATTGATTTTGGTTTCCATTGTTGCATGCTTCGTTGTGGCAGTTAAGCAAGCTTTGTAATTGCCAATGGATGATAGACAATGATAAATGTAAAACGGACAACAGACTCAAAAGCAAGTCTGTTGTCCGTTTTTTATGGTTGGCAGTGTTAAACTATAGCCTGTTGTTCGTAGTTTAATGTTTGTTGTTCAAAGTTTGTAGTCTGTTGTTCGCAGATTGTTGTTCGTGGGGCTATGGTTTGGGTCTGTAGTCCGTTGCCGATTGTAGTTTTATACCAATCCTTGTTGCAACATGGCGCGTGCCACCTTCATGAATCCGGCGATGTTAGCACCTTTGACGAAGTTGATGTAGCCATCTTCCTTGCCGAACTTTAGACACTGGTCGTGGATGTCCTTCATAATGGTGTGGAGCTTGATATCTACTTCTTCGTTCGACCAACTGAGGTGCATGGCATTTTGCGACATTTCCAAGCCCGAAGTAGCTACGCCGCCCGCGTTGACAGCCTTGCCGGGAGCGAAGGGAGTTTTGTGTTCCACAAAGTAGTCAACAGCCTCTGCCGTACAACCCATGTTGCTCACTTCTGCAACAATCTGCACGCCGTTAGCCACGAGCATCTTGGCATCTTCTTCGTTGAGCTCGTTTTGCGTAGCGCAGGGCAGGGCGATGTCCACCTTCTGCTCCCAAGGTTTTTTGCTGGGGAAGAAGGTTGCTTCGGGGAATTCTTCAGCGTAGGGTGCAACGATGTCTTCGCCCGAGAGTCGGAGTTCAAGCATGTAGTCAATCTTTTCGCCACTTACGCCGGTGGGGTCGTAGATATATCCGTCAGGACCTGAGAGCGTAACGACCTTTGCGCCTAACTCTGTGGCCTTCTTTGCTGCGCCCCAGGCTACGTTTCCAAAGCCTGAGATAGCCACCGTCTTATCCTTGATGTCGATGTTGTAGTCTGCGCACATCTGTTCTACAAAGTAGAGCGCACCAAAACCTGTAGCTTCAGGACGAAGGTTCGAACCGCCAAACTCCATACCCTTGCCGGTGAAAGTGCCTGTGTGTTCGCGTGCCAACTTTTTGTACATGCCGTAGAGGTAGCCCACTTCGCGTCCGCCTACGCCGATGTCGCCAGCCGGTACGTCCTGGTCAGGACCTAAGTTGCGCCAAAGCTCGAGCATGAACGATTGGCAGAAGCGCATGATTTCGGCATCGCTCTTTCCGCGTGGCGCAAAGTCCGAACCGCCCTTGGCACCGCCCATAGGTAGCGTTGTGAGTGCGTTCTTGAAAGTTTGTTCGAAGCCGAGAAACTTAAGGATGCTGAGGTTTACAGATGGGTGAAAACGGATGCCGCCCTTGTAAGGGCCAATGGCATTGTTGAACTGAACTCTGTAACCGATGTTCACGTGGATTTCGCCCTTGTCGTCGGTCCAGGGCACTCTGAACGTGATGATGCGGTCGGGTTCAACGAGGCGCTCTACAATCTTTGCTTTCTCGAATTCGGGATGCTGGTTGTAAACGTCTTCGATAGAAAGGAGAACTTCGCGAACTGCCTGAAGAAATTCGGGTTCGCCGGGATGCTTCGCAGCTAATTGCTGCATGATAAGATCCGTCTTCATAATAATAGCGATGGTTAGAGCAAACTTTTCTTACCCATTTTGCAGGAGGCTTTCAATACGTGCAATGCAGTTGCATAGCTTGCTTGGAGCTGCCTGAGTTTGATGTTTTAGCTTCTTGGCGCTTCCTTATATATTATATATATGAGTAGCTATTTAGATTTTTGGATGAAGAAGCGTCTTGATTAAAGCAAGCGTGTTCCAAACGATTTATCTACAGCATGTGCTTCAAGGGGTGAAAAAAGTTCTGCGGTTTTTAATTTTTATAAGTTTTGCAATTTTTATATAGCAAAACTGTGTTTTATGCAAAGGTAAGAATAAAAAGAAGTATGGCAAATTTTAAGGGGGAGAATTTGCTTCCCGAACTTAAAATTTGCCATATTCTTATCAGTAAGTCGCTATTCGATTTTTTCAACAAATGCTGCAGGCAGGGCTGTTGTGGCAACGGTAGCAATACCTTCGAGCTGCACGACGACGCGTCGTTCATGCTTCTTTGAAGTGCGCATGTAGATGCCTTCAACTCCGGCAAAGTCGCCCGAAATGATGCGCACGCGTTGGCCCTGAGTGAGGTCGAGGTTGTCGGTGTTGAGAAACCTCACCTTCTCTTGAGTGCTGCCGGCGATGGCTATGAAGTTGTTCATCTCATGTTTCGGAATCGTTACGGGCACGCGGCCGATTCTGACATCGCCTTCGTAGTGGTCCTTCTTCAGGAAGTGGAAGTCGTAGTGGCGGTCGTTGGAAGTGCGAAGTTCGTTGAGCCTGTTGTAGCTGCTGTTGACAAAAACGTAGTTGTGAATGGCTATCTTTTCTTCATAGTAGAATCGCCCCCTTGCATCGCGCTTGCGTGTGCGCTGCATGGGGATGAAGCTGTTGATTTGTGCTTCTTGCTTGAGCATAGCCTGGATTTTCAGTTCCGTGTTGTGTTGCACGACGATGACAAACCAGTTGTTCTCCGAGCACGAGAATGGAAATTTGTATTTTAATGGGATTGTACTTGTGTTCATTGTGTGGGTGGTGGTGAGTGGCGTGGAAATATGTGTTCGTGGCGCATCACCACTGCGTATTTCATGGTTTAGTGAACCGACTTGCGGCTAAATGTTTGCTTGGACTTGCAAAGTTACAATTTTGTGGTTGCTGACCAAATTATTTTGCAGAATTGTAGTGTTCGGAGCGAAATAAAATTGTGTGCATAGCTGCTACCTGTTGGTTTCGCTACTCGATGAATTTGCTCGGAAATGTTAAGTTTGCCTACCAAACTATGGTTTGCTCGGTGCTAAATTGAATTTCTTTGGCAGAGAACTTGATATTTTTCTTGCTAAATGCTTGCTGTTTCAAAAAAGAGTTGTAACTTTGCACCCGCAAATCAGAAATAATTTGCGGAAATAGCTCAGTTGGTAGAGCACAACCTTGCCAAGGTTGGGGTCGCGAGTTCGAGTCTCGTTTTCCGCTCAATTTAGTTCTTATCCTTAGCCCAGGTGGCGGAATGGTAGACGCGCTCGTTTCAGGTGCGAGTGTTTCACGACGTGCAGGTTCGAGTCCTGTTCTGGGCACCAAGGCTTTAAGAGAACAAACCCAAAATGGAGAGGTGGCGGAATTGGTAGACGCGCTACTTTGAGGGGGTAGTGTCAAT